>JBKBSH010000083.1:0-7963 GCA_046291795.1 Burkholderiaceae bacterium
TGCGATCGTCACGCTGATGGGTGCGGGGTCGCACATCGTCGCAAGCCGTGCGCTGTACGGCGGCTCGCACAACCTGCTGGCGTTCACGCTGAAGCGATTCGGCATCGACACGAGCTTCGTCGACCCGCGCAGCCTCGACGCCTGGCGCGCGGCGATCCGGCCGAACACGCGGCTGCTGTTCGGCGAGACGCTCGGCAATCCGGGGCTGGACGTGCTCGACATCCCGAACGTCGCCGCGCTCGCGCACGAGCACGGGCTGCCGCTGCTGGTGGACAGCACGTTCACGACGCCGTATCTGATGCAGCCGTTCGAGCTGGGCGCCGACCTCGTCTACCATTCGGCGACCAAGTTCCTCGGCGGTCATGGCGTGGCGATCGGCGGGCTGCTCGTCGACGGGGGCACCTTCGACTGGGCGGCGAGCGGCAGATTCCCGACGATGACCGAACCGTACGAAGGCTTTCACGGCATGAACTTCGCCGAAGAGAGCACGGTCGCGCCGTTTCTGCTGCGGGCGCGACGCGAAGGACTGCGCGACTTCGGCGCGTGCATGAGTCCGCACACGGCGTTCCTGATCCTGCAGGGGCTGGAGACGCTGCCGCTCAGAATGCAGCGGCACGTCGCCAACGCGCGCAAGGTCGTCGCCTTTCTCGCCGCGCAGCCGAACGTCGAGCGCGTCGCGTATCCCGAACTGCCGACGCACCCCGACCGCGCTCTCGCCGAGCGCCTGCTTCCGCGCGGATGCGGCGCCGTGTTCAGCTTCGATCTGAAGGGCTCGCGCGCCGCCGGTCGCCGGTTCGTCGAGTCGCTGAAGGTGTTTTCGCATCTGGCCAACGTCGGCGACGCCAAGTCGCTCGTCATCCACCCGGCGACGACGACGCACTTCCGCGTGCCGGACGACGAACTCGCCGCTGCCGGAATCACGCAGGGCACGATCCGGCTTTCGATCGGACTCGAGGACCCGGACGACCTGATCGACGATCTGGCGCGCGCGCTGAAGGCTGCGGCGAAGGTGGCGTGATGATGCTCGAAGGTCTCTACGCCTATACCGGCGGCAAGGCGTTCGACGCCGCGCGACCGTGCGTCGTCTTCCTGCACGGCGCGCAGCACGACCACAGCGTCTGGATCCTGCAGAGCCGGTATCTCGCGCATCACGGCTACGCGGTGCTGGCGCTCGATCTTCCCGGCCACGGCCGCAGCCGCGGGCCGGCCGCAACGAGCGTCGAAACGATCGCCGATCGCGTGGCAGCAGCGCTCGCGCAGCTCGCGAGTCCGCGCTTTCTCCTCGTCGGCCACAGCATGGGGTCGCTCGTCGCGCTCGAACTGGCGCAACGGCTCGCCGATCGCGCCGCCGGCGTCGCGCTCGCCGCGACCGCGTTCCCGATGCGCGTATCCGATGCGCTGCTCGCGGCCACACGCGACGATGCGCCGGCCGCGATGGACATGATCAACGTCTGGTCGCACAGCGCTTCGATCGCGCCGTTTTCGGCGCGGCCGGGCAATCCGGCGCCGGGTTTCAACGTCGTGTGGCAGAACCTGCGCTTGATGCAGCGAATCGCGCGCGTCAACGGCGCCGACGTCCTGCCGACCGACTTCGCGGCGTGCAACGCCTATGCGCGCGGACTGGAGGCGGCGCGCGCGCTGCGCTGTCCGGCGCTGTTCGTGCTCGGCGCGGCCGACCAGATGACGCCGCCGCGCGCGGCGCAGCCGCTCACCGAGGCGATCGCCGACAAGACGGTCGTCACGCTGCCCGACACCGGGCATTCGATGATGGCGGAGAACCCGGAGGGCGTGCGGCGCGCGCTCGAATCGTTCGCCGCGCGCGTCTTCGCAGCGCCCAAGGCCTGAACGTCGCGTCCGATTGAACGCGGTCAACTGGGACACGTACTGGCTGTACGTGCTGACCGAGGCGGCGCTGTCGCTGTCGCCGGGGCCGGCCGTGATGCTCGTGATCGCGTACGGGCTGACGCTGGGAGCGCGCCGCTCGATTCCGGCCACGCTCGGCATCCTGTCGGCCAACGGGGTCTACTTCGCGATCTCCGCCACGAGTCTCGGTGCGGTCCTCGTTTCGTCCCGCGCGTTTTTCTTCGCGGTCAAGTGGATCGGTGCCGCGTATCTCGTCTACCTCGGGTTGCGCGCACTGGTCGGCAAGCCTTCGCCGATCACGGCGTCGAACGCGGCCGCGAGCGGATCGACCTGGCGGTCGGTGTACGCGGCGGGGCTCGCGCTGCAGCTGGCAAACCCGAAGACGCTGATCTTTTTCGTCGCCATCTTGCCGCAGTTCGTCGATCCGCGGCTGTCGATCGGAGCACAGATGGCCTGGCTCGCGGCCGGTTCGGTGGTGCCCGAGTTCTTCATCCTCGCCGGTTACGGCTTTCTGGCCTCACGCGCTGCGCGCATCGCGACCGATCCACGCTACGCGCGCTGGACCGACCGCATCGCCGGCGCGCTCGTGCTCGCCGTGGCCGCACTGGTGTTGTCGGTCGCACCCGCGTAGACGAGGCGACACACGCGCGACCGCCGTCCGCACGGTCACGCCACCGTCGCCGCGCGCCCGCCCCTATACTTGCGCCAACGAATCGCGAACGACGGTTCTTTCCAAGCCCATCCCGAGGAGACAGCACCATGCGACTGACAGGTTCCGCCCTGCTCCGCGCCCTGCTCGCCGCCGCAGCGCTGTGCGCGGCTAGCGTAGCGGCGAACGCCCAGCAGAAGTTCATCAATGTCCTGACCGGCGGTCAGGCCGGCGTTTATTACCCGCTCGGCGTGGCGCTCAGCCAGATCTACAGCAAGGCGATGCCCGACGCCAAGGTCCAGGTGCAGGCGACGAAGGCGTCGGTCGAGAATCTGAACCTGCTGCAGGCCGGACGCGGCGAGATCGCTTTCACGCTCGGCGACTCGCTGTCCGACGCGTGGAAGGGCGTCGAGGACGCGGGCTTCAAGACGCCGCTCAAAAAGCTGCGCGCGATCGCCGGGATCTACACCAACTACATCCAGATCGTCGCCAGCGCCGATTCCGGCATCAAGACCCTCGCCGATCTGAAGGGCAAGCGCATTTCGGTCGGCGCGCCGCGGTCCGGCACCGAACTGAACGCGCGCGCGATCCTGAAGGCCGCTGGTCTCACGTACCAGGACTTTGCGAAAGTCGAGTACCTGCCCTTCGCCGAATCGGTCGAGCTGATGAAAAACCGGCAACTCGACGTGACGCTCCAATCGGCGGGACTCGGCGTGGCGTCGATCCGCGACCTGGCGACGTCGATCAGGGTCGTCATCGTGCCGATCCCCGCCGACGTCGTCGCGAAGGTCGGCGACCCCGCCTATCAGCCCGGGACGATCCCTGCCAACACATACACGAACCAGACCGATGCCGTGCCGACCGCGGCGATCAAGAACTTCCTGGTCACCCACGACGGCGTCCCGGCCGACACCGTCTACACGATGACCAAGGCGCTGTTCGACAACCTCGACCAGTTGATCGCCGCGCACGCGGCCGCCAAGGGAATCAGCAAGGCCGAAGCGGTCAAGGGACTGCCGGTGCCGCTGCATCCCGGCGCCGAACGGTACTACCGCGAGGCCGGCTTGTTGAAGTAGGCCGCAAGCGCAACCAGCGCCGCGATGGCACAGCGCCGCTGTGCCATCGCTTTTTTCTGGGCACGACGACCCCATTGAGCCCAGCACAGTGGACTCAGCGATGACCGACTCCGCCGCCGCGCACTCCGGGCCCACCCAGCGACCGTTCACCCGCGCGGTGTTCGCGATCGCCCTCGCGTTCTCGACGTTCCAGGTCGTCACCGCGGCGTTCAGCCCGCTGTCCAGCCCGGTCGTGCGGGCGATCCACGTCGGCTTCCTGATCCTGATGACCTTCCTGTTGATGCCGCCGCTGAACCGGCGCTGGCTCGGCTGGATCGTCGGCGTCGCCGGCTTCATCGCAGGGCTTTACCACTGGGTCTACGAAGCCGACCTCGTGCAGCGCGCAGGCGAACTGACGACCGCCGACATGATCGTCGGCATCCTGACGATCGCGCTGGTCTTCGAAGCGGCGCGCCGCGTGATGGGCATCGCGCTGCCGATCATCTGTGCGGTTTTCCTCGCGTATGCGCTGTTCGGCCAGCACCTGCCCGGCGCGTTGCAGCATCGAGGCTACGGCTTCGACCAGGTCGTCGGCCAGCTCGGCTTCGGCACCGAAGGTATCTACGGCACGCCGACCTACGTGTCGTCGTCGTACATCTATCTGTTCATCCTGTTCGGCGCTTTTCTCGAGCAGGCGGGGATGATCAAGCTCTTCACCGACTTCGCGCTCGGGCTGTTCGGCCATGCGAAGGGCGGGCCGGCCAAGGTCGCGGTCGTGTCTTCGGGGCTGATGGGAACGATCAACGGCTCCGGCGTCGCCAACGTCGTGACGACCGGGCAGTTCACGATCCCGCTGATGAAGCGCTTCGGCTACAAGCCGGCGTTCGCCGGCGGCGTCGAGGCGACATCGAGCATGGGCGGCCAGATCATGCCGCCGGTGATGGGCGCGGTCGCGTTCATCATGTCCGAAACGATCAACGTCCCGTACGTCGAGATCTGCAAGGCGGCGGCGATCCCGGCGCTGCTGTACTTCTTCACCGCGTTCGTGATGGTGCACCTCGAGGCCGGCCGCGCGAAGCTGCACGGCCTGCCGAAGGAGGAGTGCCCCGATCCCTGGCGCGCGGTGCGCGAGCGCTGGTACCTCGTGCTGCCGCTGTTGATGCTGGTGTTCCTGCTCTTCTCGGGGTACACGCCCTTGTTTTCGGGCATGGTGTCGCTCGCGCTGACGGTCGTGCTGATCTTCGGCTTCACGCTCGCCGCACGGATGGGCGCGACCGCGATGCGGGTGATGTTCTGGATCCTGATCGGTCTGGCGTGCTCGACGTTTTTCAAGTTCGGCATCGGCGCGATCCTCGCGCTGGCCGGCGTGATGGCGGCGCTGCTGGTTTTCGTCAAGGGCGGCCGCGAGACGCTGCGGCTGGCGGTCAACGCGATGGCCGACGGCGCGCGCCACGCGCTGCCGGTCGGCGTGGCGTGCGCGCTGGTCGGCGTGATCATCGGCGTGCTGACGCTCACCGGCGCAGCGACCACCTTCGCCGGCTACATCATCCAGATGGGTGAGAAAAGCCTGTTCCTGAGCCTGTTCCTGACGATGCTCGTGTGCCTGGTGCTCGGCATGGGCATCCCGACGATCCCCAACTACATCATCACGAGTTCGCTCGCCGCGCCGGCGCTGCTCGAACTCGGCGTGCCGCTGATCGTCTCGCACATGTTCGTCTTCTATTTCGGCATCATGGCCGATCTGACGCCGCCGGTGGCGCTCGCCGCGTTCGCCGCCGCGCCGATCGCGAAGGAGTCTGGCATGAAGATCGGACTGCAGGCGATGCGTGTGGCGATCGCCGGCTTCATCATCCCGTACATGGCCGTCTACGCGCCCGCGCTGATGCTGCAGTCGGGCGGCTGGATCGACGTCGCGTACATCGTGTTCAAGGCGGTCGTTGCGATACTGCTGTGGGGCGGTGCCGCGATCGGCTACTGGCTCGCGCCGCTGCGCTGGTTCGAGCGCGCCTTCGCGTTCGCGGCCGCCGCGTTCCTGATCGTCGCGCTGCCGCTGACCGACGAGATCGGTCTGGCGATGACCGCGGTGCTCGTCGTCTGGCATGTCGGCCGCACGCGTGGACGGCTGCGCCTGGCGCGCGGCTGACGGCACCGATGAGCGCGCTCGCCGTCTGTCTGGTCGCGGGCGCGCTCAGCGTCGCGATCCCTGCGCACAGCTTCACGCTCGCCTGGCAGCACACGGTCGAAAAGGTGCTGTGGGAAGAGGACTATGTCGTCGCCGGCCGCTGGCTCTATCTGTCGGGCGCGCGCATCCGCGGCAGCGGTGCCGGCATGGAGCCGCCGGCCGGTGCGATCCTGCAGGACGGCGCGTGGCGCTATCTGCCGGAGGTCCGCTGGCACCGCGAGATCCGCCTCGCGCGCTCTGAATTCGGTGCCGACTACCGGCTCTGCATCGACGGCCGGTGCCGGACGCTCGCCGAGCTGATCGGCCCGCCCGCCGGCGCGGTGACGCTCGCTCCGTGCTGGCGCTGACTGCTCAGGCGACGCCGGCGAAGACGCGGCTCATCGGCGCACGCAGCCAGTCGGCGTCGAGCGCGCGCTTCATCCACGCGCCCAGGATCGCCTCGTCGCGGACGACGAGCGTGTTGGCCGGATCGACCGCGAAACGCTTGAACACTTCCACGAGGTCGGTTCGTTCGGGATCGCAGACCAGCAGCCAACGTCCGGCGTTGATACCCTCGAGCCGGGCGACGTACTTCAGGCGCTCCAGCTCGCCGAGCAGCCGCTCCGCTTCCTCGGGGAACAGCCGCACCGCGCGCGCGAGCGTTTCGATGTCGATCCGCGCCGCATCGCCGCCGCGGCGATGTCCGTCGTAAAGCACGCGCAGCAGCGCGACCGCGGTGACGAAGCGATTGCCGGCACGCCGCTCGTCGGCGAAGCGCATCGTGCGCAGCATCGGCAGTGTGGCGGCGATCGCCGCGCCGAACAACACGACGAACCACGCCAGATACACCCACAGCAGAAACAGCGGCACCGCCGCGAACGCGCCGTAGATCGTCGCCACGGTCCCGGTGCGGATGTAGACGGCGAAGCCTTCACGGATCGCCTCGCCGACCAGCGCCGCTGAAAAGCCGCCGATCAGCGCGTCGCGCCAGCGGACCTTGCGGTTCGGCACCACCACGTATAGCGCCGCGTAAGCGAGCCCGCTCGTGGCGAGCGGCAGAAGGTCCAGCGCCGCTCGCAGCAGCCCCGGAAGCTGCTGCACGAGCCCTGCGGAAGCCGACAGCAGATACGACGTCGCAGCGAGGCTCGCGCCGATCAGGATCGGCCCCAGCGTGATCAGCGTCCAGTAGATGACGATGCGCTGCGTCCACGGGCGCTGCTGCTGCACGAGCCACAGTTCGTTCAGCGCCCGTTCGACCGTGTGGATCATCAGCATCGCGGTGGCCACGAGGAACAGCAGACCGTAGGCGGTCAACTGCGTGGCTTTCGCGGCGAAGTTGCTCAGATAGCGCAGCAATTGCGCCGCGTACTGCTCGGGAAGCAGTTCGCGCAGCAGGTTCTTCTCGAGCGCCGCGCGGAATTCGCCGAACATCGGAAAGGTCGCGAAGATCGACAGCGCAACCGCCAGCAGCGGGACGAGCGCGAGCACCGTCGTGAAGGTCAGGCTGGCGGCCACCTGCGGCAGCCGCATCTCGCGCGCCCGCTGCGCGGCGAACTCGAGCACGTCGCGCGCCTGTTCGAACAGCGGGCCGACGCGTCCCGACCACCGCTGCAGTCGCGCGAACGTGCGCAGCGTCTGCGCGCCGCTGCCGGTGCGCTGCAAGCGCCTTGTCGTCATCGTTGCGAGCCGGACCTCACGCGGCCATTTTCAGCATAATCCGCACCGGATAGTAGCGAGCGGCGCATCGACTTGGACATCCTCGTGCTCTATTACAGCCGCCACGGCGCCACCCGGCGGCTCGCCGAGTGCATCGCGCAGGGCATCGACGGCGTGGCGGGGACACACGCGCGGCTGCGCACGGTGCCGCCGGTGGCGCCGGTCACCGAACGCAGCGCGCCTGCCGTTCCGCCCGACGGCGCACCGTACGCCGAACTGCGCGACCTCGAGGAATGCGAAGGGCTCGCGCTCGGTTCGCCGACGCGCTTCGGCAACATGGCCGCGCCGCTGAAGTTCTTTCTCGATTCGACGAGCGGACTGTGGCTCGCGGGAGCGCTGGTCGGCAAACCCGCATGCGTGTTCACGTCGACGAGCAGCCTGCACGGCGGGCAGGAGTCGACGCTGCTCGCGATGATGCTGCCGCTGCTGCATCACGGCATGCTGCTGCTGGGGCTGCCCTACACCGAGCGCGACGTGACGACGACCGCCAGCGGCGGCGGCCCGTACGGCGCGAGCCAA
>JBKBSH010000084.1:0-7951 GCA_046291795.1 Burkholderiaceae bacterium
GCCCAGACGGGCGCAGGATCAGAACCGCGCACAGCACGATGAAGGCGAACACGTCCTGGTAGTGCGAACCGAGCACGCCGCCGGTCAACTGGCCGATGTAGCCCGCACCGAGCGCTTCGATCAGGCCCAGCAGCAACCCGCCGACCATCGCGCCCGGGATGTTGCCGATACCGCCGAGCACCGCAGCGGTGAACGCTTTCAGTCCCGGCAGAAAGCCCATGTAGAAGTGCGCGACCGTGTAGGTCGCCGCCAGCATGACGCCCGCCACTGCGGCGAGCGCGGCGCCGATCGCGAAGGTCACGGCGATCACGTAGTTCGGATTGACGCCCATCAGCCCGGCCACGCGGGGGTTCTCCGCGGTCGCGCGCATCGCTCGACCGAGCTTGCTGCGGTTCACCAGCAGCATCAGCGCGGCCATGATCACGGCCGACAGCACGATGACGAGCAGTTTCGTGATGGTGACCGTCGCGCCGAGGAACTGCAGCGGCTCCGGCGGCAACAGTTGCGGGAAGGTCATGTAGTTGCGGCCCCAGACGATCATCGCCAGGGTCTGCAGCACGATGGAGACGCCGATCGCGGTGATCAGCGGCGCCAGGCGCGGCGCGTTGCGCAGCGGCCGGTAGGCGACGCGTTCGATGATCAGGCTCGCGACGACGCAGGTCGGGATGGCGACCGCCATTCCCGCGACGAGCAACAGCCAGCCGGGCATGCCGGGGAACTGCGCCTGAAGCAGCAGAATCACGCTCAGCGCGGTCAGCGCGCCGACCATCAGCACGTCCCCGTGCGCGAAATTGATCAGATTCAGGATCCCGTAGACCATCGTGTAGCCGAGCGCGATCAGCGAATACAGGCTGCCCAATACGAGCCCGTTGAGGATCTGCTGGATGAAAGTTTCCATCGTCGTGTCTCCGGCGCGCCGGGGCGCGCCCGCATCCTACAGCGCGCCCGCGACCGCGCGCGCCGCCCCTTTCTAAAAAAAACGGCACCCGAAGGTGCCGTTTGTTCCGGCCTCGCCGCTCAGCGCGAAGTCGAGATGTACTCGAGCTTGCCGTCCTTGACCCTGAACATCGAGATGGCGCCGTTCTTGATGTCGCCTTTGTCGTCGAACTGGATCTGTCCGGTCACACCCGTGTAGTTGGTTGCGGGCATCGCGGCGACGATCGCGGCCTTGTCGACCTTGCCGGCGCGCTTGATCGCCTCGGCGATCACGTAGACGGCGTCGTAGCTGTACGGCGAGTAGATCTGAACGTCGGTGTTGAACTTGGCCTTGTACTTCGCCTTGAACTCCTCGCCCTTGGCCAGCTTCTCGACCGCCTCGCCGGCCATCGAGCAGGTCAAGTTGTCGGCGGCGTCGCCGGCGAGCTTGATGAACTCGGGCGAGCACACGCCATCGCCGGCGAGCAGCTTGGCCTTGATGCCGAGTTGCTTCATCTGCTTGGCCATCGGGCCGGCGGTGGCGTCCATGCCGCCATACATCACGACGTCGGGCTTGGCGGCACGGATCTTGGTCAGGATCGCGTTGAAGTCGGTCGTCTTGTCGGTCGCGAACTCGCGGGCGACGACTTTCAGGCCTTTCTCCTTGGCGACTTTCTCGACCACGTCGGCCAACCCTTGGCCGTAGGCGGTGCGGTCATCGATGATCGCGATCGTCTTGGCCTTCATTTCGGCGGCCGCGTAGTTCGCGAGCACCGCGCCCTGCTGGTTGTCGTTGGCGACGACGCGGAACGCGGTCTTGAAGCCCTGCTCGGTGTATTTCGGGTTGGTCGCCGAAGGCGACACCTGCACGACGTTGGCGTCCGCGTAGATCTTCGACGCGGGGATCGTCGTGCCCGAATTCAGGTGGCCGACGACGGCGACCACGCCGGCGTCGACGAGCTTCTGCGCGGCGAGCGTGCCTTCTTTCGGGTCGGCTTTGTCGTCCTCGGCGAGCAGCTCGAGCTTGTACTTCTTGCCCCCGATCTCCAGTCCCCCGGCGGCGTTGATCTCGTCGACGGCGAGGCGGGCGCCGTTCTCGTTGTCCTTGCCCAGGTGCGCGATGGCGCCGGTCAGCGGCGCAACGTGGCCGATCTTGATCACTTCGGCAGGGGCTGCGGCGGGGGCCTTGGCCGCCTCCGCCTTGGCGGGTGCCTCTTCTTTCTTGCCGCACGCGGCAAGCGCAACCGCCGCCGCGACGGCCAGCGGAGCGATCTTCAACAGGTGGTTCATGAACCTTTCTCCTCGAGGTGTTTCCACCGACTACGATGGAACGGTTGTTCTTTCGCCCGGAGATCCGACGGCCGGTTCCGGCTCGAAAGCGGCGAATTGTACTAGCGGTGACTCGCGTCGCAGCGGCGCGGAGGCCGGGCGCCAATGACCGCTGTTGCGCGTCCGCATCGCGCACTTGCGGGGTCACTAGAATCCATTGACCCGGTTGGCAATGCGGCGACATGCGCGTTCTGGTTCTCGGCGGCGGCATCATCGGCACCGGCAGCGCATGGTTTCTGCGTGCCGCCGGCCACGACGTCACGCTGGTCGAGCGCGCGGCCGGCGTGGCGCGCGAGACCAGCTTCGCCAACGGCGGCCAGATCTCCGTCAGCCACGCCGAGCCGTGGGCCAATCCCGGTGCGCCACTGAAAGTTCTGAAGTGGCTCGGCCGTGCCGACGCGCCGCTGCTGTTCCGGCTCCGGCCCGAACTGCACCAGTGGACCTGGGCGCTCGGGTTCCTGCGCGAATGCCTGCCGTCGCGCACCGCGCGCAACATCCGGCACATCGTCCGTCTCGCACTGTACAGCCGCACGATGCTGCGCGCACTGAGGCGGGAACTCGCGCTCGAGTACGACCAGTTGTCGCGAGGAATCCTGCACTTCTACACCAGTGCGGCCGAGTACGAGGCATCGCTCGCGCCGGCGGCACTGATGCGCGAACTCGGCTGCGACCGGCGGTCGGTCGACGCCGACGAGGCCGTGCGGATCGAACCGGCGCTTGCGGCGCTACGCAACCAGATCGTCGGCGCCGACTACTGCGCCGAGGACGAGTCAGGCGATGCCGCGCGCTTTACCGAGGCGCTCGCGCGCGCCGCCGGACGACGCGGCGTGCAATTCGTCTTCGATACCCACGTCACGCGGCTCGTCCGCGAGGCCGGTCGCGTCTGCGGCGTCGAAGCGATCGGCGGCGACGGCCGTTATCGCGTGTTGCGGGCCGACGCGGTCGTCGTCGCGCTCGGCGTGTACTCGCGCGCGCTGCTCGCGCCGCTCGGTATCCGGCTGCCGCTGTATCCGGCCAAGGGCTATTCGGCGACCTATGACGTCATCGACGACGCGCGCGCGCCGACGGTGAGCCTGACCGACGACGAGTACAAGCTCGTGTTCTCAAGGCTCGGCGCGCGCCTGCGCGTAGCGGGGACGGCCGAATTGAACGGCTACGACCGCAGCCTCAACGACGTGCGCTGCGCTGCGATCACGCGGCGGGCGCAGGCGCTGTTTCCGGGCGCGTGCGACTATGCTCGGCCGAACTACTGGGCCGGGCTGCGACCGGCCACACCGTCGGGCGTGCCGCTGATCGGAGCGACGCCGATCGCGGGGCTGTACGTCAACACCGGGCACGGAACGCTCGGCTGGACGATGGGCGTCGGATCCGGCAAGTTGATCGCCGATCTCCTCGGTGGCGGTGCCACGGACGTCGAACCGCCGCCGTTGCCGTGGAAATGAAGCGGGGCGCCGCAGGCGCCCCGGGAAACGCTTCGGCGCGGCCGCCTTTTCGAGGCGGACCGCAAGGCACGATCACTTGATCGTCATGACCCATTTGGCGAGCGTCTGCGCTTCCGCTTCGCTCACTTGCGGGTTAGCGGGCATCGGCACCTGACCCCACACACCCACGCCGCCTTCGCGGATCTTCTTCGCGAGCTTGGCCACCGCGTCCTTGTCCTTGGCGTACTTGGCGGCGACGTCCTTGTACGAGGGACCGACGAGTTTCTTGTCGTTCGTGTGGCATGCGAGGCAGTTCTTGGCCTTGGCCAGTTCGGCGTTGGCAAACGCGGCACCGCTCGCGAAAGTGAGGCCGATCGCGGCGACAAACAGGACTTTCTTCATCACAGGCTCCATCATGGCGGGGACGAATCGGGGGTGCCAATTCTAACGGCTCTGGGCACGTCCGGTTGACCGCTCGACACAGCCCGCGCGTATGCGTCGCGGCGTTCGGCCGCCGGGATCGCCCGGTCGCCGTCGCGGCTAATATATGTGCGCCGGACCCACGACGCGAGGCGGTGTTTGCCATGTGGTTTCTTTGGCTCGGTGTAGCGCTGCTCGTCTTGAAGCTCGCCGGCGTATCCGTCTTCGCCGAGCTGTCCTGGTGGTGGGTTTCGGCGCCGTTCGTGCTGGCGCTGATCTGGTTCGAGCTGTTCGAGCGGCGCCTCGGTCTCGACAAGAAAAAAGCGTTCGACGAACTCGATCGCGCCAAAAAGGAGCGCATCAAGCGCGCGCTCGAGCGCGACAAGCGCCGCCGCTGAACGCTCGCGGCGCGCACCTCGCTCAGCCGAACAGGCGCTCGTCGGTGATCGCGCCCTTGCTGGCGGTCGAAACCAGTTTGGCGAACTTGGCCAGCACGCCGCTCGTGTAGCGCGGGGGCGGCTGTTTCCACGCGGCGCGCCGCCGCGCCAGTTCCTCGTCCGAAACGTTCAACTGCAGCAGCAGCCGGTTGGCGTCGATCGTGATCGAATCGCCCTCGCGGATCAGCGCGATCGCGCCGCCGACATACGCCTCGGGCGCGACGTGGCCGACGACCATGCCCCAGGTGCCACCCGAGAAGCGGCCGTCGGTGATCAGGCCCACGCTCTCGCCCAAACCCTTGCCGATGAGCGCCGAGGTGGGGCTCAACAT
This sequence comes from Burkholderiaceae bacterium, assembly GCA_046291795.1. Classification (GTDB taxonomy): domain Bacteria; phylum Pseudomonadota; class Gammaproteobacteria; order Burkholderiales; family Burkholderiaceae_F; genus DSNY01. The sequence goes on from JBKBSH010000084.1 coordinate 4,854, forward strand.
CTCGCGCATGCCGGGGCCGCCTTGCGGGCCCTCGTAGCGGATCACGACCACATCGCCCGGCCTGATGCGGTCGGCGAGGATCGCCTCCATCGCCGCGTCCTCGGAGTCGAACACGCGCGCCGGGCCGGTGATCGCCGGGTTCTTCAGGCCCGTGATCTTCGCTACGCAGCCTTCGGGCGCGAGGTTGCCTTTCAGGATCGCCAGATGGCCGTGCGGATACAGCGGCTTGTCGAACGGGCGGATCACGTCCTGGTCGGCGCGCGGTTGCGCCGGTACGTCATTCAACATCTCGGCCATCGTCTTGCCGGTGATCGTCATGCAGTCGCCGTGCAGAAGACCGTTGGCGAGCAGGATCTTCAGCACCTGCGGGATGCCGCCGGCCGCGTGCAGGTCGGTGGCGACGTACTTGCCCGAGGGCTTCAGGTCGCACAGCACCGGCACCCTGCGGCGGATGCGCTCGAAGTCGTCGATCGTCCACTCGATCCCGGCGGTGTGCGCGATCGCCAGGTAATGCAGCACCGCGTTGGTCGAACCGCCGACCGCCATGATCAGGGCCACCGCGTTTTCGATCGACTTGCGCGTGATGATGTCGCGCGGCTTCAGCCCCTTCTTGATCGCTTCGACCAGCACGCGCGCCGCCGCGGCCGTCGAGTCGACTTTTTCCTGATCGGGGTTGGCCTGCGTCGACGAGTAAAGCAGCGACATCCCGAGCGCCTCGAACGACGAGCTCATCGTGTTGGCCGTGTACATGCCGCCGCACGAACCCGAGCCGGGGATGCAACGCCGCTCGATTTCCTTGAAGTCGGTTTCGGACAGCCGGCCGGCGGTGAACTCGCCGACCGCCTCGAACGCGGAGACGATCGTCAGGTCCTTGCCCTTGTAGTGGCCTGGCTTGACCGTGCCGCCGTACACGAACACCGCCGGCACGTTGCAGCGCGCGATCGCCATCATGCCGCCCGGCATGTTCTTGTCGCAGCCGCCGATCACGATCACGCCGTCCATCCACTGGCCGTTGACGCAAGTCTCGATGCCGTCGGCGATGACCTCGCGCGAGACCAGCGAATACTTCATGCCTTCGGTGCCCATGCCGATGCCGTCGGACACGGTCGGCACGCCGAACACCTGCGAATTGGCGCCGCAGCGCGCGATCTCGGCGATCGCCGCGTCGGCGAGCCGCTGCAGCCCGGAATTGCACGGCGTGATCGTCGAGTGCGCGTTGGCCACACCGACCATCGGCTTGTCGAAGTCTTCGTCCTTGTAGCCCATCGCGTAATACATCGCGCGATTGGGCGAGCGCGCCACGCCTTGCGTGACGTTCTTGCTGCGTTCGTTGTACGGCATGGGATGGGGGATTGCAGGTTAGGGAATGCGGACCGTGTATCCGGTGCGATCGAAAGGCGACGCGCCCGCGATACTATCGCAGCGCGCCGCCGGCGGCGCTGCCGCGTCCGCGCAACCCGCTACCCTCGACTCGCAGCCCGATGCCTCTCGTCCACCCCCAGTTTGACCCCGTGGCCATCTCGATCGGACCGCTCGCGATCCGGTGGTACGGGCTGATGTACCTGGTCGGCTTCGCGCTGTTCATGCTGCTCGGCCGCTACCGGGCTCGCGAGACGTGGCGCGGAATGAGCAAGCAGGATGTCGACGATCTGCTGTTCTACGGCGTGCTCGGCGTGATCCTCGGCGGTCGCCTCGGTTACGTGTTGTTCTACAAGCCGGGCTACTACCTGCAGCACCCGCTCGAGATCTTCGCGATCTGGCACGGGGGGATGGCCTCGCACGGCGGCATCCTCGGCGTGATCGTCGTGATGTGGCTGTTCGCCCGCGCGCGCGGCAAGTCGTTCCTGCGCGTGGCCGACTTCGTCGTTCCGCTGGTGCCGCTGGGGCTCGCGGCCGGGCGAATCGGCAACTTCATCAACGGCGAGCTGTGGGGTCGGCCCGCGGATCCCGCGATCTGGCCGTGGGCGATGATCTTCCCGCAGGCGGGCGACAACGTGCCGCGCCATCCTTCGCAGCTGTACCAGTTCGCGCTCGAAGGCGTGCTGTTGTTCGTGATCCTGTGGCTGTACTCGCGTCGCGAGAGGCCGGCCGGTGCGGTCGGCTCGATGTTCCTGCTCGGCTACGGCGCGCTGAGATTCATCGCCGAGTTCGGTCGCGAGCCGGACAGCTTCCTCGGGCTGCTCGCTTTCAAGCTGTCGATGGGGCAATGGCTGTCGGTCCCGATGATCGTGCTCGGCGCCGCGCTGCTGTGGGTCTTCTACCGGCGTGCACGCGCCTGAACGGACAGCCGCCGGCCGGGGCGTGTGGTTTCGGACGTCTGCCTGTACGATCCGTGCCGCTTTACGAGGCGCCCCGCATTCGAGGGTGTTTCCGGGCGGCGGGACTGGGGCAGACTTCAGTGTCTGCCGGCGGTGTTCCGGCCAGCAAGCAACTCGACAGCACAGCAAGGAGACGACATGAATCGACGTTCCCTGATCCTCGCGCTTGCCGCTGCCGCCGGCATCGGTGCGCCGATGCTCGCTCAAGCGCAGGCGGGTGCGACCGGCGCAGCGCAGGGCTGGCCGGCCAAGCCGGTCACGCTGATCGTTCCGTTCCCCCCGGGGGGCGGCACGGACGCCTTTGCCCGGCCGCTCGCGGCGCAACTGACCAAGCAGCTCGGCCGCCAGGTCGTCATCGACAATCGCGGCGGCGCCGGCGGCACCGTGGGCGCCTCGGTCGCCGCCAAGGCCGCGCCCGACGGCTACACGTTCTTCATCGGCGCCGTGCATCACGCGATCGCGCCGAGTTTCTACAAGCTCGACTACGACATCGAGCGGGACCTGATCCCGATGACGCCGATCGCGCAGCCGCCGCAGGTCATCGTGGTGAATCCCAAGCGCGTGCAGGCGACCGATCTGAAGTCGTTCCTCGAGTACGCGCGCGCCAATCCCGGCAAACTGAACTACGCGTCCGCCGGCAACGGTACTTCGCACCACCTCGCCGGCGAACTGTTCAAGCAGCAGACCAAGACCTTCATCGTTCACATCCCGTACCGCGGCGCGGGCCCCGCGCTGCAAGACCTGGTCGCCGGCAACGTCGACGTGATGTACGACGGGCTC
>JBKBSH010000085.1:0-7927 GCA_046291795.1 Burkholderiaceae bacterium
GCTTCGCGCACGCGGCTCTGGATCAGACCGCCGCTGTAGATCGGGATGTTCAGTTGCACGCCGATGCGCGAGTCGCGAAACGTGTTCGACGTGTCGGAGGTCAGGCTGCCGCTGGTTCGCGACTGGCTGACGGAGGCGGCGAGGTCGAGCGTCGGATAGTGCCCGTGCCGGCTCCGCGCGGTCTCGAGCCGGGCGATCTCGGCGGCGGCGCGCGCGATCGCCACGCCGTAGCTCGAGTCCTCGGCGCGCCTGGCCCAGGCTTCGACGTCGGCGGGCTGGGGCGCGGCGAGCTGCGGCGCGTCGCGCAGCGGCACCAGGCTGTCGCCGGCGTCGCGGCCGATGATCGCGCGCAGCGCGTTGCGCTTGACGATGAGGTCGCCGCGAGCGACCTGCTCCTGCGCGGCGATCTGGTCGAAACGCGCCTGCGCCTCATGCGTGTCGACGATCGTCTTGGTGCCGACTTCGAACTCGCGCCTGGCCTGCGCGAGCTGCTCGGCGGTGGCCTTCTTGCTCGCTTCGATCGCGGTGAGCGCGTCCTGCGCGGCGAGCACGTCGAAGTACGCCTGCGTGACGCGCAGGATCAGATCCTGCCGCGCCTGCGCGAGCTGCGCCTCGCTCGACTGCACGGCGAGCTTCGCCTGCGACAACGCGTCCAGGTTCTGCGGCCGGTAGATCGGCATCGTCAGTTGCAGCGACGGTCCCCACGAGTTGAACGAGTTCGACACGTTGGGTGTGGACGAGTCCTGCCAGATCTGGTTGACCCCGACGGCGGCGCCGACGTTCGGCAGCAGCGCAGAGCGCGCCTGCGGTTCGCGCTCGCGCGCCGCCTGGTTGGCGAAGCGCGCCGATGCGTAGACGGGATCGTTGGCGAGCGCGTCGCGGTAGATCGCGAGCAGATCGTTCTTCTGCGCGGCGGCGCCGCCGGCGGCGAGCAGCATCGATGCGGCGACCGCCGCCGCGAGGATCGTATTGCTTGTCTTGTGCATGACGCTTATCTCCGCCCTAGTACGTCGGCATCGCCGGATCGACTTGGCGCGCCCACGCGTCGACTCCGCCGGTCAGGTTGTGCACATCCGTGAATCCATGATTCAGCAGAAACATCGTCGCAAGCGCGCTGCGGTTGCCGTGATGGCAGATGCACACGATCGGGCGTTCGCGGTCGAGCTGCCCGATGCGCATGGGCAGCGTGCGGATCGGGATCGGCTCGGAGCCGTCGATCCGGCAGATCTGGAACTCCCAGGGCTCGCGCACGTCGAGCAGCAGCGGCTTGGGACGCGTCTCGTCCTTCAGCCACCGTGCCAGCTCGGGCGCGGTCAAAGTCTTCATCAGAATCGGAACTTCGTCGGTGGCGCAACGTTGCGCAGGAATTTCACGTCGGTCTCGAATAATTTCAGCGTGTCGAAACCGGCGTCGGTGACCCGCGTCACGATCTGCGCGGTCATCACCGGCGCTTGGCCAACGATCGCGAAGAGCCGGCCGCCGATCTTCAGCTGTTCGGGCAGCCCGGGGGGGAGCGCGGGCAGTCCGCCGGACACGATGATCACGTCGTACGGTGCGCGTGCCGCCCAGCCGCGCGCGCCGTCGCCGAGCTCGACGCGCACGTTGCGCACGCCGGCGCGCGCGAGGTTCGCCTCGCCGAAGCGCTTGAGCCGCTCGTCGATCTCGATCGACAGCACGTGCAGCGCCTTGTGCGCGGCGAGCGCGGCCATGTAACCCGACCCGGTGCCGATCTCGAGCACGTGCTCGTGCGGGCGGATGCCGAGCTCCTGCAGGATCCGCGCCTCGACCTTCGGTGCGAACATCGACTCGCCGCTGTCGTAGACGGCGCCGTCGACTTCGATCCGCAGCGGGATCTCGAGGTCGGCGAACGCGAGCCGACGATACGCGGGCGGAACGAATTCCTCGCGCTTGACGACGAACAGCAGGTCGAGCACCGACTGGTCGAGCACTTCCCAGGTCCGGATCTGCTGCTCGACCATGTTGTAGCGCGCGCGCTCGACATCGAACGAGTCGCGGGCAACGGAGGTGACGGCGTGCATGGCGGAGTGTGTTCTCGGTCTGGCTGGGGCGAGCCGGCGCGGATTCTAACAACCGCCCCCGCGGCGAACGGCGCGTTGTGTTCCCGGATTCCGGCGCTCCGTCGCGTCACTCTTCGCGCTTCGCCGCGGGTGCCCGAGCGGGTACGGCCGTGCCGCCGGTGCGCCGGCGCCCCGCCCACTGCGCGAAGTCGTCGAGATAGGTGTAAATGACCGGAACGACGACCAGCGTCAGCAGGCTCGACGTGATGATGCCGCCGATCACCGCCTGTCCCATCGGCGCGCGCTGCTCGCTGCCTTCGGTCAGTCCCAGCGCCAGCGGGAGCATGCCGAAGATCATCGCCAGCGTGGTCATCAGGATCGGCCGCAGCCGCACGCGCGCCGCTTCCAGAAGCGCTTCGGTGCGGGCGAGCGGAGCGTTGCCCTCGAAGCCCGCGCGCGCCTGGTTGGCGAAGTCCACCAGCAGGATCGCGTTCTTCGTCACCAGACCCATCAGCATGATGAAGCCGATGATCGAGAAGATGTTCAGCGTCGAGCGAAACGCGAGCAGCGCGAGGAACACGCCGATCAACGTCAGCGGCAGCGAACTCATGATCGCGATCGGCTGCAGGAAGCTGCGGAACTGCGACGCCAGAATCATGTAGATGAAGGCGATCGCCATCGCGAGCGCCGAGACCGCGTAACCGAAGCTCTCCGCCATGTCCTTGGTCGAGCCGCCCATCACGAAGCGGTAGCCCGGTTTCCAGTCGATCTGCGCGAGCGCTCGCTGGATGTCGCGGCTCACGTCGCCGGCCGATCGGCCGTACACGTTGGCGGTCAGCTCGACTTCGCGCGTCAGATCGCGCCGGTTGATCTGCGAGGCGCCGAACGTCGGCACGAGATCGACGACCTGCCGCAGGGCGACGACCTTCGGGCTGCCGTCGGCGTTCACGTGGGCGCTCGTGATCGTCAGCCGCTCGAGATCGGCGCCAGTGGCGCGCTGACCGGGCGCAAGCCGCACCATGACGTTGTAGTTCTCGTCGTCGGGACCGCGCCAGGTGGTCGTTTCGTCGCCGGCGAGCAGCGGGCGCAGCGCGGCGCCGATGCGGTCGACGCCGACGCCGAGGTCGCCCGCGAGATCGCGGTCGATCACGAGGTCGACGGTCGGCCGCGCCGGCCGCAGGCTCGAATCGAGGTCGACCAGGCCCGGGATCCGCGCGAGCCGCCGCAGCGCCTCGTCGTTGTAACGCGCCAGTTGCTTCAGATCCGGCCCCTGCAGCGACACGACGAGGATCTTCTGCTGCGCGACGGGATTGAGCACGCCGACGTGCGTGACCTCGATGCCGGCGATGCGCGCGAGCCGCTCGCGCATCGGCTGCGTGAGCTGCGCCTGGTTGCGGCTGCGCTCGGCGCGCGGCTTGAGCTTGACGTAGACGGTCGCCGCGTTCTTCGCCTGCACGGCGCCGGTGTTGATCGTCGTGTACGTGTACAACACCTCGGGGAACTCGCGCAGCGCCGACTCGACCTGGCGCGCCTTGGCCACCGTCGCTTCGAGCGAGGTGCCCTCGGGCGTGCGGAAGCTGACCTGCGACTCGGAGAAGTCGGCCTGCGGAACGAACTCGGTGCCGAGCAGCGGCACGAGCGCGAAACTGCCGACGAACACGGTGATGGCGACGATCAGAGTCTTGCCGCGATGCGCGAGCGACCATTCGAGCAGCACGTGGTAAATCTCGCCGAGGCGGCCGGTCGCGCGTTCGAAGCGGTCGAGCAGCCACCCGAGCCAGCCGAACCAGCGCCCGCGCGGCCTGTCGCCATGCACCGCGGGGTCGTACCAGACCGACGACAGCATCGGGTCGAGCGTGAACGACACGAACAGCGAGATCAGCACCGCGGCGACGACGGTGATGCCGAACTGGTGGAAGAAACGCCCGATGATCCCGCCCATGAATCCCACGGGCAGGAACACGGCGACGATCGACAGCGTGGTCGCCAGCACCGCCAGCCCGATCTCCTGCGTGCCGACGAGCGCCGCCTCGCGCGGCGGCTTGCCCATCGCGCCGTGGCGAACGATGTTCTCGCGAACGACGATCGCGTCGTCGATCAGCAGCCCGATCGACAGCGACAGCGCCATCAGCGTCAGCATGTTCAGCGTGAAGCCGAACGCGTACATCACGAGGAAGGTGCCGATCACCGAGATCGGCAGCGCGAGCCCCGTGATCACCGTCGAGCGCCACGAGCCGATGAACAGGAACACGATCAGGATCGTGAGCAGTCCGCCTTCGATCATCGTTCGCGCGACGTTCGACACGGCGGTGCGGATCGGTGTGGACGCGTCCTTGACGACCTCGAGCTTCACGTCGGGCGGCAGCTCGCGCTGCACGGCCGCGACCGCCTTGCGGATCGAATCGACGACGTCGATCGTGTTCTGCCCCTGCGCCTTGAGCACGTCGAGCGCGAGCGTCTCGCGGCCGTCGACGAGCGCCGCGGACGCCCGCTCCTGCTCGCCGTCGACGACGGTGGCGACCTGCGACAGATACACGGGCTGGCCGCCGCGGCGGGCGACGACGATGCGCTTGAACTCGTCGGGTGTTTTCGCACGCGCCTGGATCTGGACGACGCGTTCCTGCTCGGCCGAGCGCAGCGCGCCGACCGGCAGCTCCTGGTTTTCGCCGCGCACCGCCGCGATCACCTGGTCGACGCCGATCGCCAGCGCCTCGAGCTGCGCCGGGTTCAGATAAATCTGGATCTCGCGCTTGACGCCGCCGACCAGGTTGACCTGGCCGACGCCGCGCACGTTTTCGATCCGCTTCTTGACGATCTGGTCGGCGAGCGTGGTCAGCTCGCGCAGGCTGCGCGTACCGGTCGAGGTCATCGCGATCGAGACGATCGGCCGGTCGGCCGGATCGAAGCGCGTGATCCTCGGTTCCTTGACCTCGCGGCGGAACGTCGCGCGGATCGCGGCGACCTTCTCTCGCACGTCCTGCGTGGCGGTGGCCGGGTCGACGGCGAGCTCGAACTCGGCGACCACGAGCGAGGTGCCTGAATACGAACGCGAGGTCAGCGCGCGCAGTCCGCTGACGGTGTTGACCGCCTCCTCGATCCTGCGCGTGACCTCGGACTCGACGCTTTCGGGCGATGCGCCCGGGTAGTCGGTCTGCACGACGACGACCGGGAATGCGACGTCCGGGAACTGATCGACCTGCAGCCGCTGCACCGAGAACAGCCCCAGCACGACGAACGCGACCATCATCATGGTCGCCAGCCACGGGTTGCCGATGCTCAGGCGCGTGAACCACATGGCGTCGGTCTTTCGGCGCGGGCCGCGTCAGCGCGCTGCCGCGGCCGGGGCGGGCGCCTGCGCGACCTTGACCGCGCCGCCGATCGGCAGCCGCGCGTCGAACTGGCGGACGACCTGCGTGCCGGCGGCGAGCCCGCTGCGGATTTCGACCGCGTCGTCGAGTCCCTCGGCGCCGCCGCGCGCGCCGAGCGTCACGGCCACCTGCGCGAGCTTGCCGTCGACCACCGCGAGAACGGCTGCGCGGCCCGCTTCCTCGCGCACCGCGGAAAACGGCACCGCCAGCACCGGGGCACTTCGTCCGAGCACGAGCCGGCCGTTCGCGAACATCCCGGCCCGGAGTGCGGGATCGGCCCGCTCGACCGCGATGTAGACGTACACCGAGCGCGAGCCCGGCGCGGTGGCCGGGTTGATGCGAACGACCTTGCCCGTGTACGTGCGCTCGATGCCCTCCGGGCGGAACTCGGCGGGCGTGCCGACGGCGACCTGCGCGACGTCGCCGGCCGGGATCGGCGCTTCGAGCTCGATCGACGACAGATCCACCAGCGACAGCACGCGCCCGTCGACCGGAAGCTTCTCGCCGGGCTGCGCAAAGCGCTCGGCCACGGTGCCGGCGATCGGCGCGCGGATCTCGGTATCGGCCAGTGCCTTGCGGGCGAGCTCGAGCGCTGCGGCGGCCGCATCGCGGTTGCCGCGCGCGGCCTCCAGTGCCGACTGCGCGCTGTCGAAGGCGGTCTGCGAGATGAAGCCCTTGGCGAGCAACTGCGCGGAGTTCTCGCGCGTCTTGACCGCGATGTCGAGCTGCGCCTGCGCGGCGGCGAGCGCGGCCTGCTCGCGCTTGACGCGCCATTCGTACTCGGTCGGATCGATTCGCGCGACGAGCTGGCCGGCGCGCACGCTTTCGCCCTCGCGCACCGCGAGCCGGACGAGATCGCCGGCGACCTTCGTCTTGACGATCGTCTGGTTCGCGGCCTTCAACGTGCCGGTCAGCGGCAGCGTGCGCTCGATCGCGAGCGGCTGTGCGGTCCACAGTTCGTCGGCGAGGAACTCGACGGTCGGCGCCGCGGTGACCGGCCGAGCCGCCGGCGTCGCGGGCCGGCGCAGCGCCACCGCGGCGGCCACGCTGCCGACCGCGACCAGCGCGACGACGGCGAACAGCGTGCGGCGGTTCATCGGGCTGTCCTGCGCCGCGCGGCCGCGGCCGCGCCGGATGCGGGTGCCGCCTCGCGGCGCAGCGCGCGCAGCACGTTGTCGATGTGGATCGCGACGTAGCGCTGCGGATCGACCGGCTGGTTGCCGCAGGGGCCGAGCGAATGACGCCACAGCAGCAGCATGACGAGCGGCGCGATCATCACGCGAACGAAGGTTTCGGTCTCGACCTTGCGGAACTCGCCGCGCCGGATGCCGCGTTCGAGCACGCCGGCGAGCAGCCGGTGCACCGGGTCGATCACCTCGTCGATGTAAAAGCGCGCGATCTCCGGAAAGTTGCCGCTCTCGCCGATCACGAGCTTGGGGATCCCGCTCGCGGGCGTGTCGCCGATCCGGCGCCACCACTCGCGCATCAGGTACGCGAGCAGCTCGGCGGTGTCGCCGTCGTAGCCCCGGACGAGCTGCTGCGCTTCGGCGATGTTGCGGACGATGTTCTCGCGAACGACCGCCTTGAACAGCTCTTCCTTGTTCGCGAAGTACAGGTACAGCGTGCCTTTGGATACGCCGGCGCGCGCGGCCACGTCGTCGAGCCGCGTGCCCGCATAGCCCTTTTCGACGAACAGCGCGAGTGCGGCCGCCAGCAGCTCGGAGGGGCGCGCCTGCTTGCGCCTGACCCAGCGCGGTTGTGCCGCGGTCGTCGCTGTCGTCGCCATCACGCAACGCGAGAAAAAGGTGCCCGCGGACGCAGCAGCCCGACCGGAGGAGGAGTCAGGACGGAGAGAAGGGCCGCCGCGCCCGCGGAGCAATCGAATGATCCGGGGTCGATCGTAACTAACTGACCGGTCAGTAATGTAGGCCCGACCGCGGCCGTCGGTCAAGCTAAGCTCGCGTCCCGATCGACACCCGTGACGCCCGTCACACGCCGCCGATGGCGCAGCGACGCATCCCCAACACCGTCACCATCGCCGGCGTGGACCCGTCCGGCGGCGCCGGCATCGTCGCCGACGTCAAGGCGATGAGCGCGCTCGGCGCCTACGCGTGCGCGGTCGTCGCCGCGCTGACCGCGCAGAACACGCAGGCCGTCACGGGTGTCTTTGCCGTCCCGGGCGACTTCGTACGCGCGCAGATCGATACGCTGTTCGCCGACGTGGCGATCGACGCCGCGAAGATCGGCATGGTCGGGCGGGCGCCGGTCATCGAGGCGGTCGCGTCGGCGCTGGCACACTGGCAACCGCCGCACGTCGTGCTCGACCCGGTGATGGTCGCCAAAAGCGGCGATGCGCTGCTCGAAAAGGCGGCCGTCGGCGCGCTGCGCGAAGCGCTGCTGCCGGTCGCCACGCTGATCACGCCCAACCTGCCCGAAGCCGGCGTGCTGCTCGAAAGCCGCGCGCCCGACAACCTGAAGGAGATGCGCCGCGCGGCCGAGCGCCTGCGCGAGAAGATGGCGCACGCGGGCAGCCGCTGGGTG
>JBKBSH010000086.1:0-7906 GCA_046291795.1 Burkholderiaceae bacterium
CCGGGTAGATCGCCGCGCCGATCACCTTGCCGCGCAGCACGCGCAGCGACTCGAGGTGCGCGGCATAGCGGCGCAGCGCGGACACGAGATCGCCGGTCTGCTCGCTCGCCGCGACGGTGGCGACCAGCAGCGCGGGAAACTCCGCTTCGCGACGCGCGAGCGCGGCCGACAGCGGCAGCCCCTCGACCAGCGCGTCGGCCACCGCCTGCAGTGTGGCGCGCGCGGAGCCGCTGCGTTCCTTCTGCGCGAGCGTGCGCAGCGCGTCGACCATGCCGAGCCCCGCGTCGAGCAGGGCGGCCAGTTCCTCCGCGAGCAGCGCGACGTCGAGCTTCGCCGCGCGCTGCAGCCGGGGCAGCGCGAAGCGCCGCGCGGCCGCCGGACGGCACGACAGCACGCGCAAGCCGTCCAGTTGCGCCTTCTGCATCGCCTGCTGCGCGCTGGCGGCATGAACGCGCGCCACACGCACCCCGCCGTGCGCGGCGACGGCGACGACATCGAACGCGGCCGGCGCGGCCTCGCTCATCGCGATGCTCCGACGACTTGCGGATCCCACGACGGCACGTCGCTCGCTTCGCCGCTGCCGCCGGGCTTGCCGTCGGCGCCGTACGAGACGAGATCGTAGTCGCCGTGCTCGCCCGGCGATTTGTACAGGTACGGCCGACCCCATGGGTCGGGAGGCGCCGGCTTTTTCAGGTAGGGGCCCTGCCAGCGTTCGACGTTGTTCGGCTTCACATACAGCGCCTGCAGCCCCTGTTCGCTGGTCGGGTAGCTGCCGACGTCGAGCCGATACTGGTCGAGCGCCTTTTCGAGCGCGTCGATCTGCGCGCGCGCGATCTTCGTGTTCGACTTGCCGAGCTGGTCGAAGTAGCGCGGACCGACGAGCCCCGCCAGCAGCCCGATGATGACGATCACCACCAGCAGTTCGAGCAGCGTGAAGCCGTGCGGTCGGCGCGCGCACGCCCGTCGCGTTGGCCGAACGTCGATCCGATGCATCGATTCCTCCCGTGCGACGCCAAGCGCCGCGGCAGTCGTGGGAACGGCTCAGGGATTCGGGCGATGCGCCCGCACCCGGTCCGCGCAGGGCGGCACCGAGTGACCCGTGGGAGGGTGAACCCGCGTCCCGTAGACGCGGTATTTATCGTCCTTGCGTCTTAAGGCGCCCTTAACGGGTCGCCGAGGGCGGGTGGGATGTTTCCTACTTCCGCCGCGAGGGGTGACGGGAGGCGGACGGGTGCGGGGAACGCGACGACGGCGCGAAGGCCGCCGAGCGAGGACTCGTCGAGCGTGACCCTGGCGCGATGCACGTGTGCCACCGTGCGGACGATCGAAAGCCCGATGCCGCAGCCGTCGACGTGGTTCGAAGGCAGCCGGTAGAAGCGCTCGAAGACGCGCCGACGCTCCTGCGGCGGGATCCCGGGGCCGGAGTCCTCGACCTCGGCATAGGCATGCTCCCCGTGCTGCCCGGTCGCCACCCGCAGCGTTCCACCGTGCGGCGTATAGCGCGCGGCGTTGTCGATCAGGTTGCGGATCAGAACCGCGACGCCGAATTCCATTCCCTCGATCGTCGCCGGCGCGAGCGACTTGGCGAGCTGCAGGCGGTTTTGTTCGATCAACGGGGCAAGCTCGTCGATCACCTGTGCGGCGATCCGATCGAGCCGCAGCGTCGTGTGCTGCGCGGTCGACGCCGACAGCGAGTCGAGCCGCGCCAGCGTCAGCAGCTGGTCGACCATGCGCGCCGCCCGGTCGATACAGGTCGTGAGGTTGCCGAGCGCGTGTGCCGCTTCCGCGGGGTTGCGCGCGCGGGCGGCCACCTGCGCCTGCACCTTGACGGCCGCCAGCGGCGTTCGCAGCTCGTGCGCGGCCGCCGAGGTCAGCCGCTGCTCGGCGGCGAGGGCATTGTCGAAGCGCCGGAACAGCGAGTTCATCGATTCGATCAGCGGTTGCAGTTCGCGCGGCGGGCGCTCGACGACGATCGGACGCAGATCGCGCGCAGAACGGTCGACCAGCTGCCGCGCCGATTCGTCGAGCGCGCGCGTCGCGCCTCTGAACATCCACCAGTTGAATCCGACAAGCAGCGGCAGCGAGCCGGCGAACATCGCGAGCAGGTAGCCGTGCATGCCGCCGATGTAGCTCGCGCGCTCCGTCAGCGGCTCGGCGACGATCACCGCCATGTCGCGCGCGTCGTTCCACATCACGCAGGTGCGCATCGGCACGCCGCCGATCTCGCGCGTGACGTAGCCCGTCTGATCGAGCGGGGCGACGGGCGAGCGCGGCGCGTCGTGGCTGAGCAGCAGCGGCTCGCCGGACGGCGAGAAGATCTGGTATTTGTAGCGCGCGCCGAGCGTCTGCGCGGTCTCGACGTGGACGATGTCGCGGCCCTCGCTGCGGATCTCCTCGATTTCGTGCTGCGAGAACGACAGCACCGCACGTCCGACGTCTTCCATCTTCTCGTCGAACAGGCGCTCGCTTTCCTCGGCGCCGACCAGGTAGACGGTGACGCCCCCCGCGATCCAGGCGGTCACCGTCGCGACCGCGGCCAGCACGAGCAGCCGGTTGCGCAGCGACCAGCCGCGCGAGCGCGCTTCAGCGGGCGGCGAAGTCATGGTTGATGCTGTAGCCGGCGCCGCGCACGGTCATGATCAGCTCGCGAGCGATCTTGCGCCGCAGGTGGTGGACGTGCACCTCGATGGCGTTGCTCTCGACCTCGTCGCCCCAGCCGTACAGCGCGTCCTCGAGCTGGCGGCGCGTCAGGATCCGGCTCCTGTTGCGCACCAGCGCTTCGAGCAGCCAGAACTCCTTGCTCGTCACCTCGACCCGCCGGCCCTGCCAGAGTACGGTCTGCGACTCCGGGTAGAGCTTCAGCGCGCCGCATTCGAGCACCTCGCTGCTCTGACCGGCGGTTCGGCGCACGACCGCGCGGATGCGCGCGCACAGCTCCAGCAGGTCGAACGGCTTGACGAGGTAGTCGTCGGCGCCGAGGTTCAGCAGTCGAACGCGGTCGAGCACGAATCCTCGCGCGGTCAGCACGACCACGGGTGTGCGGTCGTCGCGCCCACGCCACGAGCGCAGCAGGCGTTCGCCTTCGACGTCCGGCAGTCCGAGGTCGAGCACGACGGCATCGTAGCGATGCGAAGTGAGAGCGCGGTCCGCAGCTGCGCCGTCGGTCGCCCAGTCGACGGCGAAACCGTCCTGTTCGAGGCCGAGCTTCGCCGACGCGCCGAGCAGCGCATCGTCTTCGACGAACAGGACGCGCAAACGAAACCCTCCTTCGAGACGCCGGGCGGCAAGATTGCGCCACAGGTCGCCGAGCGTCAATCGGTACCGGTCGCATATGCGCCGAACCCCGACGGCCGGTGGGGACAATGTGCGGTGCCTGCAGTCGGCGGGCACGTCCGGCGACTTCGAGCTCGGGTACCTCGCCGGCCCGCCGCGCTGGGTTACGCCGGCCCGCGCGCAGACCGCCCGTTGCCGTCACCGGTCCGTCGCCGCGCGCCGTTTCGAAGCGCCCGCCCCGGGTTCTAGACTCCATTGGATCCCCATCCGCTTTTTTGGCGGGACGCGGGCCAGATCGGAGGTGCGCGATGAACATCACCGCAGGCTTTGCCGGTACGGTCGGCAACACGCCGCTGATACGGCTGGAGAAGCTGAGCCGCGAAACGGGCTGCGAGCTCCTCGGTAAGGCCGAGTTCCTCAATCCCGGCGGCTCGGTCAAGGATCGCGCCGCACTGTACATCATCGAAGATGCCGAGCGGCGCGGGACGTTGCGACCTGGGGGCGTGGTCGTCGAAGGCACCGCGGGCAACACCGGCATCGGGCTGGCGCATCTATGCGCCGCGCGCGGCTATCGCTGCGTGATCGTGATTCCGGACAACCAGTCGCCCGAGAAGATGGAACTGCTGCGCGTGCTCGGCGCCGAAGTGCGGCCGGTGCCGCCGAAGCCGTATGTCGACCCGAACAACTACCAGAAGATCGCGGCGCGGCTGGCGGCGGAAACGCCGAATGCGATCTGGGCCAACCAGTTCGACAACGTCGCCAACCGGCAGGCGCACTACGAAACCACGGGCCCCGAGATCTGGCGTGCCACCGACGGTCGAGTCGACGCGTTCGTGTCCGCCGTCGGCACCGGCGGCACACTCGCCGGTGTGGCGCGCTGTCTGAAGGAGCGCAAGCCCTCGGTGCGCATCGTGCTCGCCGACCCGCAGGGCAGCGCGCTCTACAGTTGGGTGAAGACCGGGGAGCTGAAGGCCGAGGGCAGTTCGATCACCGAAGGCATCGGCACGACGCGCGTCACCGCCAACCTCGAAGGTACGCCGATCGACGACGCGGTGTGCATCGACGATCCGACCTGTGTGGAGACGGTGTACCGGCTGCTGCGCGAGGAGGGGTTGTTCGTCGGCGGCTCCACCGGCATCAACGTCGCTGCGGCCGTGCAGGTCGCGCGGCAACTCGGCCCCGGTCACACGATCGTGACCGTGTTGTGCGACAGCGGGCGGCTGTATTTCAAGCGGCTGTTCAATCCCGACTGGTTGCGCGAGCGGGGTCTGCCGGTCGGCTGAGCGGCGGCGCGGAACCGGGCTCGAGCACGGCCGCGCGACGGACGCGACCCGCGCGCGCCGCCTTCATCCGGTGTGCGCGCGAACCCGGCACGGGCGGCGTCAGAGCGGCATGAGCCGCGCCGGGTCCGGCCGCTCGAGCCAAGCCATCACTTCGTCGGCGAAGCGCTCGCATTCGCCGATCGCGCGCCGCCACGCGCGCTTGCGCGCCGCATGGTCGATGCCGTAGCGATGGAAGTCCTGTCGCTCGGGCAGCCTTCCGCCCGGCAACCGCGCGAGGAACTCGCGCGACGGTGCGACGAGCAGCACGTTGTCGAGCCACGGATGCGCGCGCGGCCGCTTGCGCCAGGGCAGGAACTTGTCGAGCCAGCCGGGCGTGACGTACGGAACGAAGTGCGGATAGAGGACGATGCCGCCGAGCGTGTGATACGGCAGGACGAGGTGATAGTCGATCAGCCCGCCGTCCCAGTAGTCGCCGCGCGCGGCGCCGGCCGGGTCGCGCACGGGCTCGCACACGAGCGGGATCGAGCCGGAGGCGAGCAGCGCGTCCTCGCAGTTGTCCGGTGCGAGCCGCACGCGCCCGAGACCGAACGCGTCGAAGCGATGCGCGGGAAACCGCGCATCGCCCGTGACGAAGACCACGCGCTGCATGTGTGCGGCAAGCCGCACGCGCGAGCGCGCGTTGGCCAGCGCGGCCCGGGCGAATGCCGCGCGCGAGCCGTTGCGGTCGAGCGCACCGCGAGCGCGCGTGGTGACGACGCTCACGCCGACGTTGTCGCGCAGTCGCGGCATGCGTTCGCCGCCGAGCACCGCTCGCGCGAGTTTGCGGCACTCGGCGCTGACGTCGCCCGGCGTCGGATTGCGCGGATAGCGCTGTTCGACATCGCCCTCGACGAGCCGCGCGAGCGCCGCCACCGGGTCGACCTGCGCGGCGGCGAGCATCCGCCAGGCGCCGATCGACGCGCCGATCAGCTCCACGTGCGGCGCATCGCGCAGCCAGCCGCCGAACAGGCGCGTGTCGAGCGGGATCAGCGCGAGCCCTTTGGGCCCACCGGCGGCGGCCGGGATGCACGCGATGTCCGCGGGCCGCAGCCCTTCTTCGCGCACGTGCCTGGCGGCGCGCGCGCCAGCGAGCGCGACGAAGCTCGCGCTCATGGTTTGGGCGGCGGCACCCCGGGCGCGACCGGCGCGCGGTGCAGCTTCATCATCGCGCGCTCGAACTGGCCTTCGACGAGTTGCGGAACGATCTCGAGCGCGCGTTCGATCGCTTCGTCGATCGCCTGGCGGTGCTCGCGGCTCGGCGGATGCAGCACGAAGTCGGCGACCTCCTGATTCAGCGCGAGCGTGCGCGGATGGCCGACGCCGAGCCGCAATCGCCAGAACTCCGGCGTCGACAGCCTGGCCTGGATGTCTTTCAGTCCGTTGTGCCCGGCGGTTCCGCCGCCGCGCTTGAGTCTCACGACGCCCGGAGGCAGGTCGACTTCGTCGTGCGCCACCAGGATCTGCGTCGGAAGGATCTTGTAGTACAAAGCGAGCGCGACGACCGCCTGGCCCGAACGGTTCATGAACGTGCCCGGTTTCAGCAGCCACAGTTCGCTGCCGCGATCCCTGATCCGCGCGACCTCGCCGTGGAACTTTCGCTCGCCCGCGAACGCCGCGCCCGCCTTGCGCGCGACCGCTTCGACGAACCAGAAGCCCGCATTGTGGCGGGTCGCCTCGTACTCGGCGCCGACGTTGCCGAGGCCGACGATCAGGCGGATGCCGGACGTGGTGTCGATGGTCATCGCGACAAAAAAAGCCCGCGCATGTCGCCACGCGCGGGCCGCCATTGTGCAACAGCCGGCGGTTACTTCTTCTTCTCGCCGCCCTTTTTCTCGGGCGCGGCCGGTGCCGCGGCGGGAGGAGCTTTCTGCGCCGTCGCGGGCACCTCGGCCGCCGGCACGGCGGCAGCCGCTTCCTCGACGACTTCCTCGCCCTTCGTCGACACCGACACGACGACCGGATTTTCCTTGCCCCTGAGCACCGGCGTGACGCCCGGCGGCAGCGCGAGATCGCGCACGCGGATCGTCTGGTTTGCGCGCAGGCCCGACAGGTCGACCTCGATGAACTCGGGAAGGTCCTTCGGCAGGCACGCGATGTCGAGTTCGGACAGCACGTGGCTGACGAGCCCGCCGGCATCCTTGACCGCAGGCGAATTTTCCTGGCCGACGAAGTGCAGCGGCACGCGCATGTGGATCTTCTGGTCCTCGGACACGCGCTGGAAGTCGACGTGAAGCACTTGCGGCTTGTACGGGTGCATCTGGAAGTCGCGCAGCAGTACCCTTTCGCGCTTGCCGTCGAGTTCCATGTCGAGGATCGACGCGTGGAACTTCTCCTTGCGCAGCGCGTGGAACAGCGGGTTGTGATCGACCTCGATCGGGACCGGCTTGCCGCTACCCCCGTAGAGGATGCCGGGCACCTTGTCGGCGCGGCGCAGGCGGCGGCTCGCACCCGTGCCTTGCGCGGTACGTGAATTTGCAACGACTTTCATCATTCGCTCCGGTTGTTCGCCGCGGGCCGCGACCAGCCACGGCGGCTTGCGGTTGTCATTCGATGAACAGGCTGCTCACCGAGTCTTCGCGCGAAATGCGCGAAATCGTTTCGCCCAGCAGCGCCGCGCACGAAAGCTGCCGGATCTTGCGGCACGCCGACGCTTGCTCCGACAACGGAATCGAGTCGGTGACGACGACCTCGTCGAGCACCGAATTGGCGATCCGCTCGACGGCCTTGCCCGACAGCACCGGGTGCGTGCAGTACGCCATCACGCGCAGCGCGCCCGCGTCGCGCAGCGCGGCCGCGGCCTGGCACAGCGTGTTCGCGGTGTCGACCATGTCGTCCATGATCACGCAGTTGCGGCCTCCGACCTCGCCGATGATGTGCATCACTTCGGCGACGTTGGCGCGCGGGCGGCGCTTGTCGATGATCGCCAGATCCGCGTCCATGCGCTTGGCGAGCGCGCGGGCGCGAACGACGCCGCCCACGTCGGGCGAGACGACGACGAGGTTGTCGTAGTTGTGCTTCCACAGGTCGCCGAGCAAAATCGGGCTCGCGTAGATGTTGTCGACCGGGATGTCGAAGAAGCCCTGGATCTGGTCTGCGTGCAGGTCCATGGTCAACACGCGGTGCACGCCGACCGCCTGCAGCATGTTGGCGACGACCTTCGCGCTGATCGCCACGCGCGCCGAACGCGGCCGCCGGTCCTGCCGCGCGTAGCCGAAGTACGGAATCGCCGCGGTGATGCGTCCGGCCGACGCGCGCTTCAGCGCATCGACCATGATCATCAGCTCCATCAGGTTGTCGTTGGTCGGCGCGCA
>JBKBSH010000087.1:0-7845 GCA_046291795.1 Burkholderiaceae bacterium
CCCGCCAGACCGGGCGCGCAGCCGAAGCGATCCGCGCGTACCGCAGGCTGATCGAAAGCGGCGCGGCCGAGCAACGCCATTACACCGCGTTGAGCGAGCTGCTCGAACGCGACGATCCGCGCGAAGCCGCCGCGGTCGCGGCGCAGGCCTATCTGCGTTTCGGCGATCCCTATCTGGCGCGGCGCTCGCTGTATCTGTATCAGCGCGCAGGCGACGCGGCCGGCACGCGCGCTTTCCTTGCGCGCATGACCGACGCCCAACGCAGTGCGCTCGCGCACGATGCGCACTTCCTGCACCAGCGCGCGCTTTTCGAGTTTGCCGACGGGCGGCCGGCGGCCGCGCTCGCCGACGCGCGCGCGGCACTGCGGCTCGAACCCGACAACGTCGAGTTCCGGGCGCTCGTCGTCTGGGCGTCGATCGCGCTGCGCGACGCACCGACGCTGCGCGCGATGCTGCGCGAGTGGGCAGCCGGCGCCGACGACGAAAGCGAACTGTGGGCGCCGTTCGCCGCGGGATGGCTCGCCTTGCAGGAGCCCGTGCAGGCGTTGCGTTACCTGCGGCTGAAGATCAAGACATCGAACGATCCGCTGTGGTGGCTGAACTACGCCGATGCGCTCGACCAGATGGGCGAGGTCGATGCGGCGTGGCGCGTGCGGCGGCACGCGTGGCTCGCGCTGCGGCGCGCGGCACGGGCGCCCGACGGCGAACGCCTGCGCGAAGTCGAAACGCGCCGAGTCGCGCTGGCGACGGCGTTCGAGTCGTCCGACGCGGCGCGCGCGCGCCTGTTCGCGCTGCTGCACGCGCGCCACGGTGCCGGCGGTGCGGACCCCGCCGCGCGCGAAGCCGCGCTCGGCTACTGGATCGGACGCGGCGCTGCCGAGATCGCGCAGGCGTGGCTGCTCGCGACGTACGCGAACGCGCTCGAGCGCCCGGCATGGGCGCGGCTGTCGGTCGCGCTCGCGAACGACGACCGCGCCGAACTCGAGCAGCTCCTCGACACGCTCGCCGACTGGCTGCCTGCGGCCGACCGCGTCGAAGCGGCGCAGCGCACGGGCCGCGTCGCCGTCGCGCAGACGCTGGCGTCCGATCGGCTCGCGCTCGCGCCCGCGAACGACGATCTGCACGCCCGGCTCTTCGCGCTCGCGACGGCCGCTGCGCCGTACGCGGGGTTCGGCGCGAGCACGCTGCGCCAGCGGCCGCTGCGCGAGCGCGCGTGGACCGTCGACGGCGCAGCCAGCGTCTCGCAGCGGCTGCGGATCGGCGTGGCGGTCGACGAGGTCGCGCGCGAGTCGACCGACGCGGCGCAGCTCGTCGACGTTCCCGCGACCGAGCGGCGGCAATCGCTGTCGATGCGCTACGAGATCGCCGGCAACGGCGAGTTGCGCGCGCAACTGACCGCGCGCGACGGCTTCGGCACCGGGATCGGCCTGGTGCTGCAAGGCGAGCGCGATGTCGCGCCGCGGCTTCGGCTCGGCGTGCGGCTCGCGCTCGACGATCCGGCGAACGATAACGCGCTGCTGCGCGTCGGCGGCCGCCGCGACACGGTCGGCGCGACCGCGTATTCGCGCCTGTCGCAGCGCGAGTTCGCCGCGGCGAGCTTCGAGGCGAACCGCTATGCATCGGTCGACGGCGGCGCGATCGGCAGCGGTCGCATCGCACGGATCGAAGCCGGCCACCTCGTGCGAACCGAGTACCCCGACCTCGCGCTGCGCGCGACCGCGGCCGATCTGCGCTATTCGCCCCGGGCGGGTCTCGATGCGCGGCTTGCCGCACTGCTGCCGGCGGCCGCGCGCGCAGGCGCGACCAACGCGGCGCTGCTGCCGGCATCGACCACGCAGTTCGGCATCGGCATCGCGCTCGGCGACAGCGCGCGAAGCGGATATTCGCGTGCATGGCGGCCTTGGGCGGCGGCCGCGCTGCTGCACGACCGCGCAAGCGGCGCCAACACCGAATGGGCGCTCGGCATCGGCGGCAGCGCCCTGGGCGCCGACCGCCTCGAATTCGCCGCCGCCGGCGGCTCGACGCGCGGCGCGGATGCGGCGCCGTACCGGCAGTTCGGCGTTCGCTACCGATGGTTGTTCTGACGACAGTCACGATGAACGGATCGTGTTATCCAGGAGGATTGCGATGAACGAATCGAAACGACGAAGGGGGTTGGCGATGGCCGGCATCGGGACGCTCGTCCTCGCGGGCGCGCTCGCCGCGCTCGCGGCGTGCAGCACGATCGACGTGGCGCCGCGCACGGATCTCGATCGCGGCGCGCGCTGGGCCGTGCTCCCGCTCGCCAATCACACCGAAACGCCGCAGGCGGGCGCGCGCGCCGCGGCGATCGTCGAAAGCGTGCTGCGCACGCGCGGCATCGGCGATCTGACGCGAGCGCCGGGCAACCTCGGCGCAGAAACGCTGTTCGAACCCCAGGACGCGCAGGCGATCGACAAGGCGCTCGCGTGGGCGCGCGGCGCAGGCATCCGCTACGCGGTCACCGGAAGCGTCTCCGAATGGCGCTACAAGGTCGGTGTGGACGGCGAACCCGCGGTCGGCCTGACGCTGCAGGTCATCGACCTGGCGAGCGGAAAGGTCGTGTGGACCGCGGCGGGCGGACGCAGCGGCTTCAGCCGCGAAGCGCTTTCCGCCGTCGCGCAGAAGCTCGTTCGCGACCTGACTCAACCGCTGGCGCGGTAGCCCGCGCGATGCGAATCCCCGCCGCCATCCGGCTCAAACAGTCCGCCGCCGAGCGCGCCGCGCGGCGGCTTCTGCCGCGCACGGTCACGCTGTGGAAGCCGAGCGCCGACTGGCGGATCGCGCTCGGCGAAGCGCTGCTCGTCATGGGCGCGTCGCTCGCGGTGAGCTGGCTGCTCAATCCGCACGACCCGTTCTGGACCGAGGGCGGTTTTCCGTGGCTGTGGCTGGCGGCGGCGATCCTCGCGCTGCGTTACGGCTCGGTGATCGGCGTGTTCGCGATGGCGTTTGCGCTCGCGGGCTGGTTCCTGCTGCAGACCTGGGGCGGGCTGGCCGGCGAGTTCCCGCGCGCGAGCTTTCTGGGCGGGCTGATCCTCGCGCTGATCACCGGCGAGTTCTCCGACGTCTGGAACGCGCGGCTCGCCCAGGCGCAGGCGGTCAACGCCTACATCGACGAGCGGTTGCATGCGCTGACGCACAACCACTACCTGCTGTCGGTGTCGCACGAACGGCTCGAACAGGAGCTGATCGCGCGCCCGTTCACGCTGCGCGAGATGTTCGCCGCGATGCGCGCCCGCGTGCTGCGCGAGGAAGCGCGCGACGAGACGCTGCCGGCGGCCGCCTGGCTGATGCAGCTGCTGGCGCAGATCTGCCGCCTCGAGTGCGCGGCGCTGTTCGCGATCGACGGCGCGCAACTGAAGCCGCAGGCGGTGGCGAGCGTCGGCAACTTCGGCGCGCTCGACGAGTCCGACCCGATGCTCGCCGCCGCGCTCGAAAGCGGGCAGCTGACGCACGTGCAGAGCGAGCCGTTCATCGAGGACGACCGGCCGAGCCGCTACGTCGTGTGCGCGCCGGCGGTCGCGAGCGGCGGGCGGCTGCTCGGCGTACTGGTCGCGCAGCGGATGCCGTTCACCGCGCTGACGCTGGAGACGTTGCAGCTGATCACGGTGCTGCTCGCTTACTACGCCGACAGCATCGACCACGCCGAGTCGACGCGGCCGGTTCTCGCCGCGTATCCGCGCTGCCCGGGCGACTTCGCGCTCGAACTGGTGCGCATGCAGCGGCTGCTGGCGACCGCGGCGATCCGCTCGTCGCTGGTCGCGTTCTGCGCGCGCGATTCGCAGTCGGCCGCCGAGTGGTTCTCGCGGATCGACCGGCTGCGCAGGACGGTCGACGTGGGGTGGTCGCACAGCGAGGACGGCCTTCGCGTCCTGCTGATGCTGTTGCCGCTGACCGCGCAGTCGGGACTGTCGGGCTATCTCGAACGCGTCGGTCGGTCGATGCGCGAGCAGTACGGTGCGGATCTCGACTCCGCGGGGCTCGCGGTCCATACCGCCGAGATCGGCGAAGCGCCGCTGGCCGAGCAGCTCGCGGCCTTTTTGGAGCGCTGCCGTGCTTAAGCTGTGGATTCCCGCGCTGACGGCGGAGTCGACCGCGCTGCTGCTGGCAGCGCGCGGCGCGGCCACCGTCGATACGCTGCTCGCCTTCCTGGCGTTGCACGCGGCAGCGAGCGCGCTGATCGCGGTGGCGATCGGTCTGCTGTTTCCCCCCGCGTATCGCCGACCGCGGCGCTGGGTGTGGGCGATGCTGTTCGGGCTGAACTTCTTCGTTCCGGTGATCGGCCTCGTCGTGAGCTTCGTCGGCGTCGTCGCGGGCACGCTGTTTCCGCAACTTCTGCAGCCGAAGGTGTTCAACCGGGTCGCCGCGCCCGAATACACGGCCACGCGCGATTACGACCTGACACGGCTGCGCGGCGGCGCGGTGCGGGCGCGGTTGCGCGCGCAGGACATGCCGTCGACCGCGCGCGTCGAGGCGCTGCTCGCGATCGGGTCGGCGGCCACGCCTGCGAGCGGCGAGGTGCTGCGCGAAATGCTGACCGATCCGGCCGACGACATGCGGCTGCTCGCCTACGGTCTTCTCGACCGCCGCGAGAAATCGATCTCCGAGCAGCTCGTGCGCGAGCGCAGCGTGCTCGCCGCCGCCGAGGAGATCGGCGATCGCGACACCGCGCGCGCGGTTCACCACCGGATCGGGCAGCTCTACTGGGAGCTGGTCTACCAGGGGCTCGTCCAGGGCGACATGCAGCGCTACGCGCTCGATCAGGCGCTGATCCACACCGAGCAGGCGCTCGACGGCAGCGTGGCCGACGGCTCGCGCTGGCTGCTGATCGGACGCATCCGGATGAGGCGCGGCGAGCTGCAGCCGGCGCGCGCCGCGCTCGGCGCGGCGCTCGAACACGGGATGCCGCGCCGGGCCGTATTGCCGTACCTGGCGGAGCTGCGCTTCCAGCAGCGCCGCTACGCGGAAGTGCGCAAGCTGATGTACGAGCTGGGCGCGTACCCCGCGTCGTCCGAGCAGCTCGGCGCGCTGCAGCAGTTCTGGGCGGCCTGACCGGCGTCGGGAAGGACGGATGAGCAAAGCGAGCCGACAGGACTTTCCCGCCGCGTCGAACGTCGACGTGCTGCTGCTGCTCGAGGGCACGTTCCCGTACGTCGCCGGCGGCGTGTCGAGCTGGGTCAACCAGATCATCCGCGGGTTTGCACACCTGCGCTTCGGCGCGATCTTCCTCGGCAGCCGGCGCGCCGACTACGGCGAACCGAAGTACCCGCTGCCCGACAACCTCGTGCACCTCGAGTGCCACTACCTGCACGAGCGCGCGATCGAGGATTACCAGCCGGCGCCGGCCGACGGCGACGGCGAGGCTTTCGCTCGCGTGGCTTCTCTGCACGAACGCTATCGTGCGGCGCGCGGCGGCGCGGCCGAAGCGGGGCGGGCGATCGAACGCGAGTTCGCCGCGCTGCTGCCGCAGATGCGCGCCGGCGGCGCGCTCGACGAACGCGCGTTCCTGCACAGCCGCGCTTCGTGGCGGATGATCACCGACAACTACCGCGCGCGCTGCACCGATCCGTCGTTCGTCGACTACTTCTGGACGGTGCGCATCATGCACGCGCCCGTGTGGCGCCTGCTCGCGATCGCCGATCGCGCGCCGCGCGCGCGCGTGCTGCACACGATCTCGACCGGCTACGCGGGATTCCTCGGCACGCTGCTGCGACACGTGCAGGGCGCACCACTGCTGCTGTCCGAGCACGGCATCTACACGAAGGAACGCAAGATCGACCTGTTCCAGAGCACGTGGATCCGCGACAACCGCGGCGTGTTCGAGCGCAGGGGCGGCGAGGTCGCGTACTTCAAGGATCTGTGGATCCGCTTCTTCGAGGCGCTGGGACGCAGTTGCTATGCGGCGTCGAGTCGCATCGTCGCGCTGTACGAAGCGAACCGCCGGCGCCAGATCGCCGACGGCGCCCCGGAAGAACGAACGCTCGCCATCCCGAACGGCATCGACCTCGACCGCTTCGCGCAACTGCGCGAGACGCGTCCCGCCGATCCGCCGCCCGTGCTCTGCCTGATCGGCCGCGTCGTTCCGATCAAGGACGTGAAGACCTTCATCCGCGCGATGCGCAGCGTCGTCGAGCGGATCCCGGATGCGCAGGCGTGGATCGCCGGCCCCGAGGACGAGGACCCCGAATACGCGCGCGAGTGCCGGCTCGTCGTCGAGAGCCTGCAGCTCGAGGAGCACGTGAAGTTCCTCGGCTTCCAGAAGGTGCCCGAGCTGCTGCCGAAGATCGGGCTCGTGGTGCTGAGCTCGATCAGCGAAGGGTTGCCGCTGGTGCTGCTCGAGGGATTCGCTGCGGGCGTGCCGTGCGTGGCGACCGACGTCGGCTCGTGCCGCCAGCTCGTCTACGGACACGGGCCCGAGGACGAGGCGCTCGGCGCGGCCGGCGAAGTCGTTCAGATCGCCGACCCGCAGGCGCTCGCCGACGCGGCGGTGCGGCTGCTCGCCGACCCGCAGCGCTGGCGCCACGCGGCCGCCGCCGGCATCGCTCGCGTCGAGCGCTACTACACGCAGGCGCGCATGTTCGCCGCCTACCAGGCGCTGTACGACGAGGCGATGGGGGTGACGGACGAGCGCCTCTCGTCGCTGCCGTCACCGCGCGGCCAGGCAGAGGCAGATCGAAGTGCCTCGCCCCCGAGAGGCGCAGAGGGGTGCCCCGTGCACGCGAACGAACCCGCACTCGCGCCCACGGCGACGGGCGACTGACGCGAACCCGCCATGGCAGGCATCGGCTTCGAACTCCGACGCATCCTCAAGCGCGGCACGCTGCTCAGCCTGCTCGGCGCGTACGGCTACGCGGGCGTGATCGGGTCGGGGCCGTGGGTGCTGTCGATCGTCGGCATCCTCGCGGTCGGCCTGCTGACGGTCTCGACCGTGATCCCCAAGTTCGCGGTCACGCAGTTCCAGGTCTCGGTGACCTATCTGATCGCGCTGTCGCTGATCCTCACCGGGCCGTTCCAGCTTTCGTACACGCGCTTCGTCGCCGACCGCCTGTTCGAGAAGCGCAACGACCTCGTGCTGCCGAACTTCCATGCGGTGCTGCTGACGGTGACCTGGATCTCGGGGCTGACCGGGATGGCGGCGGCGCTGTTCCTGTTCGAGGCCGAATCGCTCGCGTACCGGCTGCTGATGGCCGCGGGGCTCGTGATGCTGTCGAACATCTGGATCGCGACGGTGCTGCTGTCGGGACTGAAGCAGCACAAGTCGATCGTCGCGTTGTACGGCATCGGCTACGGAATCTCGGTGGCGGCGGCGATCGCGCTGCACGGGTTCGGGCTTGCCGGACTGCTCGGCGGCTTCGTGCTCGGGCAGGCCGTGCTGCTGATGGGCATGCTGGGGCTCGTGATCCGCGAGTTTCCGTCGGACCGCTTCATGTCGTTCGAGTTCTTCCGCCGCGAACTGCACTTCAAGAGCCTGATGTGGACCGGGCTCGCGTACAACCTCGCGATCTGGATCGACAAGTTCATGTTCTGGTACTGGCCGCTGACGGGACAAAACGTCGTCGGCCCGCTGAACGCGTCGCTGATCTACGACCTGCCGATCTTCCTCGCGTACCTGTCGATCATTCCCGGGATGGCGGTGTTCCTGCTGCGGCTCGAGACCGACTTCGTCGACTACTACGACGCGTACTACGACGCGGTGCGCAGCGGAGGCTCGCTCGCGCTGATCGAGCGCTATCGCAACGGCATGGTCGAGAGCGCGCGCATCGGAATCTTCGAGATCGTCAAGATCCAGACGATCGCGGCGCTGCTGGTGATCGTCTCCGGCACCGG
>JBKBSH010000008.1:0-18699 GCA_046291795.1 Burkholderiaceae bacterium
GGCGAACCACTTCGAGGAAGCGAAGATGCTCGGCGTGGCGCATGCGTTCCAGCGCGCCACCGACTGGCACCGGCGCGTTCCCGCCGGTTACTGAGGCGCGATGTCGACGCGACTGCTGCAACGCATCGACCGCGAGCTGGCCGCCGCCGGCGACGCCGCCACACGCGTACGGCTGCTGCAGGACCGGGCGGTGGCGCTGACGCGGCTCGGACACGCCGACGAGTCGCGCGAAGCGCTCGCAGCCGCGCGCTCGCAGCCGCGCGAGGCGCTGCCCGAGTGGCTCGCGCTGCGGTTCGATTACGTCGAGGCGATCCAGACCTATTTCGCGCGGCGCTTCGGCGAGGCGGCGGCGCAGATGCGCGAGGTGCTCGCGCGCGCACGCGACCTCGGCCACGCCGCGCTCGTCGCCGAATGCGAATCGGCGCTCGCGATCTTCGTACAGCGCGAGGGCGACGTGCGCGGCACGGCGCGCTACGCGCGATCGGTGCTCGCGAACACGGAGGCGACTGCGGAGTCGCGTTATCGCGCCGCGCTGGCGCTCGCCACGCTGCTGCAGGACGCGAGCGAGCACGACGCGGCCGAGCGGCTGTACGCCGAGGCACGCGCCGCGGTCGACGAGATGGACGACGACATCGCGATGGCGAGCCTGCTGCACCGGACCGCATGCCTGCGGGCGGCGCACGTGCGGCAGGCTGCGGCGCGCGGCGAGCTCGACGACACGGCGCTGCGCCGCGCGATCGGCGGGTTGCAGACGAGCATCGAATTCGGCGCGCAGATCGGCGAAGCGCCCGGGCGCGCGCTCGACGAGTTGATGCTGGCCGAGATGTTCGTGCTGCAGAGGCGCTTCGACGAGGCGCTGGCGCTGTACGAGGCCAACCTCGCTCGCGCCGAGCGCGACGGACGGCTCGTCGAAGTCACGGTGGCGCTGGCCGACCGCGCGCAATGCCTGCTGCGAACGGGGCGCCCCGACGCGGCGCTCGCCGCCGCCCGCGCCGCGCAGGCGCGGCTGGACGACGCCACGCCGGCCGAGATCCGCGCGATCGTTCACGGCAACCTGGCGACGATCCTCGACGAACTCGGTCGAGCCGATGACGCGCGCGAGCACGGCGCGCTCGCACGCATCGCGTGGCAGGCGACCGAGCACGAACAGCGCGAGGCGCGGCGGCTGCTCACCGAGGCGACGTCGACGGAGACCTGGCGATGACGAAGTGGGAAGCGGTGATCGGGTTGGAGACGCACGCGCAGCTTTCCACGCGCAGCAAGATCTTCTCGGGTGCGTCGACCGCGTTCGGCGCGGCCCCGAACACGCAGGCGTGCGCGATCGATCTGGCGCTGCCCGGCGTGCTGCCGGTGCTGAACCGCGGCGCGGTCGAACGCGCGATCAGGTTCGGCCTGGCGGTCGGCGCGACGATCGCCGAACGCAGCATCTTCGCGCGCAAGAACTACTTCTACCCCGACCTGCCGAAGGGCTACCAGATCAGCCAGTACGAGATCCCGATCGTGCAGGGCGGCGCGCTGTCGTTCGTCGTGACGCCGAAGCAGGGCGAGCCGTATCCGAAGACCGTGCGGCTGACGCGCGCGCACCTCGAAGAGGACGCGGGGAAGAGCCTGCATGAGGACTACCACGGCATGAGCGGGATCGATCTGAACCGCGCGGGAACGCCGCTGCTGGAGATCGTCTCGGAGCCCGATCTGCGGTCGAGCGCCGAAGCCGTCGCGTACGCGAGAGCGCTGCATACGCTCGTGGTGTGGCTCGGCATCTGCGACGGCAACATGCAGGAGGGCAGCTTCCGCTGCGACGCGAACGTGTCGGTGCGGCGCGCGGGCGAAACGAAGCTCGGCACGCGCTGCGAGATCAAGAACCTGAACAGTTTCAAGTTCCTGCAGGCGGCGATCGACTTCGAGGTGCGCCGGCAGATCGAGCTGATCGAGGACGGCGGCACGGTCGTGCAGGAAACACGCCTGTACGACCCCGAGCGCGACGAAACCCGCAGCATGCGCAGCAAGGAAGAAGCGATGGACTACCGCTACTTCCCCGACCCGGATCTGCTGCCGCTCGAGGTCTCGCGCGAGTGGGTCGACGCGGTCGCGCGCGACATGCCGGAGCTGCCGGCGGCGATGCGCGAACGCTTCGTCCGCGATTACGGGCTGCCCGAATACGACGCGCAGACGCTGACCGCGAGCAAGCCGCTCGCCGCGTATTTCGAGGCGGTCGCAAAGGCCGTCGCCGACAAGAAGGCGGCGTCGAACTGGGTGATGGGCGAGGTGTCGGCGGCGTTGAACGAAGCCGGCATCGCGATCGACGACGCGCCGGTGTCGGCCGCGCAGCTCGCCGCGCTGATCAACCGCGTGCTCGACGGCACGATCAACAACAAGACCGCGAAGGACGTATTCGCCGCGCTGTGGCGCGGCGAAGGCGCGAGCGCCGACGAGATCATCGAGGCGCGGGGCCTGCGGCAGATCTCCGACGCGGGTGCGCTCGAAAAGGTGATCGACGAGGTGCTCGCGGCGAACGCCAAATCGGTCGAGGAGTTCCGCGCGGGCAAGGACAAGGCGTTCAACGCGCTGGTCGGCCAGTGCATGCGCGCGACGAAAGGCAAGGCCAACCCGCAGCAGGTCAACGAGATCCTGCGGCGCAAGTTGGGCGCGGCCTGAAAGCGCCGGCCCGGGGCGCTACGCTTGAAGCGGCGCCCGGCGCCGAGCCGCGATGCCCGCTTATTGCGCGGACGGGCCGCGTTGAACCGGAATCGCGCCGGCGCTGACGAGTTCGCGCCAGCGCCTGCGCTCGGCGTCGAAACGCTCGTTGATCCGCTGCATCTCGGCGCGCGCGTCGGCGATGATCTTCTCCTCGCTTCGCATCAGCGCGGCGTTGCCTTCGAAGGCGCGCTTGAGCTTGTCGGGCATTTCGCGCTTCGCGTAGAACTCGGCCTCGTTGTCGAGCTTCCTGCGCTCGCGCTTGTGCTCTTCCATCCGCCGAGTCGCTCGCTCGATCAGCGCCTGCCGGGTCGCGAGCGCCCGCGCCCGCGCGTTCTCGATCTCCTCTTCGCTCGCGTAGGTCTCGAGCAGCGCCAGATCCTTGCGCATCTGTGCGCGTTGCTTCTCCGCCTCCTCGCGCTGCCGCTTTTCCTCGGCGGCACGCGCGGCCTTCTGCTCGGGCGTCAGCGGCGGCTCGATCACGCGCCGCACCGACCCGTCCGGACGCAATTCGCGGATCGCACCGACGCACTCCGCGGGCGGACGGTCGCCGCTCACCGTGCGGCCCTTGGCATCGCTGCACACGAAGATGCTGTGCTGGGCGGCAGCCGCGCCCGCCAGCGCCCACAGCACAAGCGCCCCGGCGATGCGAACGGCTCGGTCAAGCGCCATAGCGGCTCCGGTACTCGAGCATCGCCGCGCGATACCGCGCGACCTGCGCCGCGGCGGGCGCGCCGGAATCGACGAAGGCGAGCAGATCGTCGAGCGTGGCGATCGCCACGACCGGCATCCCGTAGGCGGCCTCGACCTCCTGCGCCGCCGAACGGCTCGACAGCGCGTGGTCCGGGCCGGCGCGCTCCATCCGGTCGAGTGCGATCAGCACGCCGGCCGGCGCGGCACCCGCCGCCCGGATCAGTTCGACGGATTCGCGCACCGAAGTCCCCGCCGTGATCACGTCGTCGACGATCACGACGCGCCCCTCGAGCGGCGCGCCGACGATCACGCCGCCTTCGCCGTGGTCCTTGGCTTCCTTGCGGTTGAACGCGAAAGGCACGTCGGTGCCCAGTTCCGCCAGCGCCACTGCGGTGCTGGACGCGAGCGTGATGCCCTTGTACGCCGGGCCGAACAGCATGTCGAACCGGACGCGGCCGGCCGCATGCGCCGCGAGCAGCGTCCGTGCATAGAATCGCGCGAGCGCGCCGAGCAGCGAGCCGCGATTGAACGACCCCGCGTCGAAGAAGTACGGCGACCTGCGCCCGGCCTTCGTGACGAACTCGCCGAAGCGCAGCACGCCGCTGGCCACCGCGAACTCGATGAACTGACGCTTGATCCGCTCCATCCGCCCCCGACCGAACCGACTCCCGGCGCCCGAACCGGGCGGCAGTATCGCAGATGCGATGATCCGTCGACCGCGCGATTCGCGCCAGACCGCACCCCCGCCCCACGGAGCCCTCACGTGATCCGCATCGCGACGCTGAACGTCAACGGAATCCGCTCCGCGGCGGCCAAGGGGCTGTTCCGCTGGGTCCGCCGCGCCGGCCCGGACGTGCTGTGCCTGCAGGAAGTCAAGGCGCACGAGCAGGACATCCCCGAGCGCTATCGCTACCACGACAGCCTGCACAGCGTCTTTTTCTGTGCCAGGAAGAAGGGGTACGCGGGAACGGCGATGTACTCGAAGAAGAAGCCGAAACGCGTGCAGCTCGGCTTCGGCGTCGCCGAATTCGACGACGAGGGCCGCTACATCGAGGCCGAGTTCACGCACCTCACGGTCGTGTGCGTGTACTTTCCGTCCGGATCGAGTTCGCCGCAGCGGCAGGCGGCGAAGTTCCGCTTCCTCGATGCGTTCATGCCGCATCTCGCCGGGTTGCGCGCGAGCGGGCGCGAGATCGTCGTTTGCGGCGACGTGAACATCGCGCACAAGGAAATCGACCTGAAGAACTGGCGCAGCAACCGGAAGAACTCGGGGTTCCTGCCCGAGGAGCGCGCGTGGCTGACCGAGCTGTTCGACCGCCAGGGCTGGGTCGACGTGTTCCGCCGGCTCGACCCGCGACCCGAGCAGTACACGTGGTGGAGCAATCGCGGACAGGCGTGGGCCAAGAACGTCGGCTGGCGCATCGACTATCAGATCGCCACGCCGGGCATCGCGGCGAAGGCCAGGCGCGCCGAGATCTACACGAAGCAGCGCTTCAGCGATCACGCGCCGCTCGTCATCGACTACGCGGCACGGCTGTAGCCGGACTCTGCTGCGCCGGTTGCGCCGTCGGCGCCGAACGCCGCGCCGCCTCGTACAGCGGCAACACCCGCGGCAGCGCCGCTTCGATCTCGCGGATTCGCGCCTCATGTCCCGGATGCGTCGACAGGAACTGCGGCGGCTGTGCGCCGCCCGCTTTGGACATCTTCTGCCAGACGCGCACGGCCGCGCGCGGATCGAAGCCGGCGCGCGCGGCGAGTTCGAGTCCGGCGAGATCGGCGTCGACTTCGTGGCCGCGCGAGTACGGCAGCGTGATCGCGAGCCGAGCGGCCTGCGCGAGCATCGTCGCGCCGACATCGCTCAGGCCGAAGTAAGCCGCGGCGAGATTGATGCCGACGTTCTTCAGCAGCGCCTCGCTCATGCGCGCTCGCCCGTGCTCGAGCAGTGCGTGCGCGATCTCGTGACCGATCACCGCGGCGAGCTCGTCGTCGTCGAGCGCGAGCCGGTCGATCAGTCCGTCGAAAACGACGATCTTTCCGCCCGGCATGCAGAACGCGTTGATCGCGGGCGTGTCGATCACGTTGACTTCCCACGCCCACGTCGCGGCCTTCGCGTTGAAGCGCGCACCGTGCGGTATCAGTCGCTGCGCGATCGCGCGCACGCGCTGCACCTGCGGCGCGTCGGTGTTCAGCAGCCTGCGCGCGGCCGCCTGCTGCTTGAGCTGCGCATACTGCTGCGCGGCGCTGGCGTTGACCATGCTTTCCGGCACGAGCATCAGCCGCGGCTTGCGCACCGGAACGCCGGCATCGGCGGGCTGCGCGCCGGCCGCCGGCACGGCCGTGGCGATGGTGATGGCGAGAACGTGCAACCAGCGTTTCATTCTTTCCTCACGCGAGGGCAGTGAGCTTAGCGCCATCGGTAGACTGGCCGCTGCCATGAGCAACGTCCCGCTTCCCGAGGTGCGATGCCGGCGCCGATGAGCGCGTCGACTTCGTCCGCGCCGGCGTCGGCGCGCCGGCGCCGGCTGCGCGCGTGGTTCGACGCGCTGCGCGTTTACGCCGAGCCGCCGGTGGCGCGCATGCTGCTGCTGGGGTTCTCGGCCGGACTGCCGCTGCTGCTCGTGTTCGGCACGCTGTCGTTCTGGCTGCGCGAAGCGGGTGTGGACCGCACGACGATCGGCTTCCTGAGCTGGGTCGCGCTCGCGTACGCGTTCAAGTGGGCGTGGGCGCCGCTCGTGGACCGGCTGCCGCTGCCGTGGCTGACGCGCAGGCTCGGCCGCCGTCGCAGCTGGCTGCTCGCCGCCCAGTGCGCGGTCGCCGCGGGGCTCGTCGGCATGGCGCTCGCCGATCCGCGGGCGCAGCTCGGCGCACTCGCCGCGTTCGCGCTGCTGACGGCGTTCGCGTCGGCCACGCAGGACATCGCGCTCGACGCGTACCGGATCGAGTCGGCGCCGGTCGACCGGCAGGCTGCGCTCGCCGCCGCCTATCAGACCGGCTACCGCGTGGCGATGATCTGGGCCGGCGCCGGCGTGCTGTGGATCGCGGCGCGCTTCGATCCGGACGAGGCGACGTACGAGCAGGCGCCGTGGACGATCGCTTACCTCGTGATGGCGGCTTCGATGGCGGTCGGCATGGTGACGGTGCTTTTCGCGCCCGAACCGCAGCCGCGCGCGCCGCTCGCGCCGACCGCGCACGAAAGCGCGTTCGCCGCGCGGATCGCGCAGATGAATGCGCTGCCGCCGCGGCTCGCGCGGCTGATCGTGTGGCTGCACGGCGCCGCGGTCAGCCCCTTCGTCGACTTCGTCGTCCGCTACCGCTGGCACGCGTTGCTGCTGCTCGCGCTGATCGCGACCTATCGCGTGTCCGACGTCGTGATGGGCGTGATGGCGAACCCGTTCTACCGCGACATGGGCTTCACGAAGGACGAGGTCGCCGCGGTATCCAAGTTCTACGGCGTGGCGATGACGCTCCTCGGCGCTTTCGTCGGGGGCGTGCTCGCGCTGCGTATCGGCGTGCTGCGAACGCTCGCGGCCGGTGCGGCGCTGTCCGCGGCCACCAACCTGCTGTTCGCCTGGCTGGCGATGCGCGGCCCCGATCTGGCGTTCCTGATCTTCGCCGTGTCGGCCGACAACCTGAGCGCAGGCATCGCGAGCAGCGCGTTCGTCGCGTACCTGTCGGGGCTCACCAACGTCGCGTATTCGGCCACGCAGTACGCGCTGTTCTCCTCGGTCATGGTGCTGCTGCCGAAGTTCCTCGCCGGGTTCTCGGGGTGGGCGGTCGATCGATTCGGCTACGAAGCGTTTTTCGTCGGCACCGCGTTGCTCGGCGTGCCGGTGCTCGCGCTGGTGTGGCTCGCCGCGCGCTACGCGCCGGTGCGGCCGGGCCGGCCGTCGCCCTGATCCCGGGCCGGCACCGCAGGGCCGCCGGTCTCACCTCGTCTCGAAGCGATACACCGCCAGCGTGGCGCGCAGGCTCGGCAGCACCGTGACCGGGCGGCCGTCGGCGAGCACCGCGCGCGCGGTGATCCGGAGCCCGAGCTTGGCGGCGAGGATCTCGAAGTCCTTCAGCGTGCACAGGTGGATGTTCGGCGTGTCGTACCACTGGTACGGAATCTGCGGCGTCACCGGCATGCGGCCGGCCAGAAGCGACACCGCGTGCCGCCAGTGGCCGAAGTTCGGAAAGCTCACGATGCCTTCGCGGCCGACGCGCGCCATCTCGCGCAGGATGTCCTCGGCGTGCCGCATCGCCTGCAGCGTCTGCGACAGCACGACCGTGTCGAACTGGTCGTCCTCGAACATGCGCAGCCCGGACTCGAGGTCGGCCTGGATCACGTTGACGCGCCTGCGAACCGCCGCGAGCACGTTGTCGTCGGCGATGTCCACGCCGTAGCCGCGGCAGCCCTTCGCGTCGCGCAGGTGCGCGAGCAGCGCGCCGTCGCCGCAGCCCAGGTCGAGCACGTGCGCGCCCGGCGCGATCCAGCCCGCGATCAACTGCAGGTCGGTGCGCAGCGTCATGCCGCGGCCTCCGCCGTCGGCCGCGCCGCGCAATCCGCGGCGATCCCCTCGAAGTACGCCCGCACGACGTTGTGGTAGCGCGCGTCGTCGAGCAGGAACGCGTCGTGCCCGTGCGTCGCGTCGATCTCGGCGTAGACGACGTCGCGATCGTTGGCGACCAGCGCCTCGACGATCTCGCGCGAGCGCGCCGGGGAGAACCGCCAGTCGGTCGTGAACGACGCGAGGAAGAACTTCGCCCGCGCCGGCGCGAGCGCCCGCTTCAGATCGCCGCCGGTCGCACGCGCCGGGTCGAAGTAGTCGAGCGCGCGCGTGATCAGCAGGTACGTGTTCGCGTCGAAGTATTCGGAGAACTTGTCGCCCTGGTAGCGCAAGTAGCTCTCGACCTCGAACTCGACGTCGTAGTGGAACTGGTAGTCGTCGGCGCGCATGCTGCGGCCGAACTTCTCGGCCATGTCGTCGCCCGACAGGTACGTGATGTGGCCGATCATCCGCGCCACGCGCAGGCCGCGCCTGGGCACGACGCCGTGCGCGTAGTAGTCGCCGCCGTGGAAGTCGGGGTCGGAGCGGATCGCCGTGCGCGCGACCTCGTTGAACGCGATGTTCTGCGCGCTGAGCCTGGGGGTGGTCGCGATCGCGACGCAATGCGCGATGCGCTGCGGATACTGGATCGTCCACGACAGCGCCTGCATGCCGCCCAGCGATCCGCCCATCACCGCGGCCCAGCGGTCGATGCCGAGGCGGTCGGCGACCCGCGCCTGCGCGTTGACCCAGTCCTCGACGGTGACGACCGGAAAGCTCGCACCGTACGGGCGGCCGGTGGCGGGGTTGATCGACATCGGGCCGGTCGAACCGAAGCACGAGCCGAGGTTGTTGACGCCGACGACGAAGAAGCGGTTGGTGTCCACCGGCTTGCCGGGGCCGACCATGTTGTCCCACCAGCCGACGTTGCGCGGCGCGTCGGCGTACACGCCCGCGACGTGATGCGACGCGTTCAGTGCATGGCAGACGAGCACGGCGTTGCTGCGGTCGGCGTTCAATTCGCCATAGGTCTCGACCATCAGCGTGTACTCGCCGATCGACGCGCCGCTCGCCAGCCGCAGCGGCTCGGCGAAGTGCATCGCCTGGGGCGTGACGATCCCGACGGATCCGGGCTTGACGACCATGTGTGCAACTCGGAAAAAAACCCCGATCGCGGCCGCGTCGGGTTTGCGAGGCTGCGACGGTACGTCGCAGGACCGTTTAGCGGAATTTGTGGCGCAGGCCACGCGCCCGCAAGCTGGTCGGCAAATCGGCGCGGCGGAACAGGCCGCGAAGGGTAGGCGGCGCGGCGGGCGGTGTCAAACGGAAGGGTCGGCCGGCCGGCGCGCGGCGAGCCATGCGCGGATCTTCATCGGGTCGTGCTCGCGCAGCACGCGCGCGGCGAGCTTGGCCGACGTCTTGACCGACAGCTCCAGCAGATGCTCCTTCATCGGCAGGATCTGCGACGGGTGCATCGAGAACTGCGTGAGCCCCATGCCGAGCAGCAGCTCGGCCATCGCGAGCTCGCCGGCCAGCTCGCCGCACACCGACACCGGCATGCGCGCGCGCTGCCCGGTGCGGATCGTCTGAGCGATCAGCTTCAGCACCGCAGGGTGGAGCTGGTCGTACAGGTGAGCGACGCTGGCGTCGGCGCGGTCGATCGCCAGCGTGTACTGGATCAGGTCGTTGGTGCCGATCGACAGGAACTTCAGCCGCTTGACGAAGGCCGGCAGCGACAGCGCCGCCGCCGGCACCTCGATCATCCCGCCGACCTGCACGCGCGCGTCGAACTTGCGGTGCGCGTCCTTCAGTTGCTCCTTGGCGCGCGCGATGAACGCGAGCGCCTGCTCGATCTCGTGCACGTGCGCGAGCATCGGCACGAGGATGCGAACGGTGCCGACGGCGGATGCCCGCAGGATCGCGCGCAACTGCGTGAGGAACAGCTCCGGATACGCGAGGCAGTAGCGGATCGCGCGCAACCCGAGCGCCGGGTTCGACTCCTCGGTCGGCGCGCCGGCCGCCATGCCGAGCGAGCGGCGCGCGGCCGGGTTGAGCACCTTGTCGGCGCCGATGTCGAGCGTGCGGATCACGACCGGCTTGCCCTTCATCGCGCGAGCGACCTTCGCGTACGCCTCGTACTGCTCGTCCTCGTCGGGCAGCTCGTCGCGGTTCATGAACAGGAACTCGGTGCGAAACAGGCCGATGCCGTCCGCGCCCGCGTCGAGCGCGTCGCGCGCGTCCTCGGGCGCCTCGATGTTCGCGAGCAGCTCGACCGCCACGCCGTCGCGGGTGCGCGCGATCCGGCCCTTCAGCCGCCGCAGCGCGAGCCGCGCTTCGGCCTGCGCCCTGACCTTGTCGCGATACGCGGCGAGTTCGGCGGCGTCCGGTTCGACGATGAGCTTGCCGGCTTCGGCGTCGAGGATCACGAGGTCGCCTTCGGCCACCTGCGCCCGCGCGCCGGTGGCGCCCAGCAGCGCGGGCAAGCCGAGGCTGCGTGCGAGCACGGCCGTGTGCGAGGTGGGCCCGCCCAGTTCGGTCACGAACCCGGCGAGCCCGATGTCGGTGTAGTCCCTCAGGTGCAGCACGTCCGCCGGCGCCAGATCGTGCGCGATCAGCACGAGGCGCTCGCCGTCGTCCCGCTTCCTGGGCAGCATCGCCGTCGCCGACCGCCCGGTCTCGAGCGCCTTCAACACGCGCTCGACGACCTGCCGCACGTCCTGCGCGCGTTCGCGGAAGTACGCGTCGTCGATCGACTCGAACTGACGGCAGACTTCCTCGAGCTGGATCGCCAGCGCCCACTCGGCATTGATCAGCCGCTGCCGGACCAGGTCGCGCGGCGCGTCGGCGAGCAGCGGGTCGTCCAGGATCATCCGGTGCAGATCGAGGAAGGCGCGCACCTCGTTCGGTGCGTCGGGCGAGACGTTCGCGCGCAGTTCGTCGAGCTCGGCGCGCACGGTGGAGAACGCGTTGTTCAGCCGCGCCACTTCGTGCAGCACGTCCTTGCGCTCGATCGAATACTGGCGGAAGCCGAGCTCGCTCGGCGCGAGCAGATGGGCGCGTCCGATCGCGATGCCGGTCGCCGCGCCGCTCGCGACACCGATGCCGTGCAGCTGCCTGCCCATCCCCCCGTCCTCGCCGCGCCGGCGGCGGCTTCGTCGTTCGTCGTTGTGTGCCGCGGCCGGGCTATTCGTTCTCGCCGAAGCCGTTTTCGATCAGTGCGCCGAGCGCTTCGACCGCCTCGGCTTCGTCCGGGCCTTCGGCGTCGACGGTGACGATCGAGCCCTGCCCGGCGGCGAGCATCAGCACGCCCATGATCGACTTCGCATTGACGCGCCGACCGTTCTTCGCGATCCAGACTTCGCTGCGAAACTTCGCGGCGGTTTGCGTGATCTGCGCCGACGGCCGCGCGTGCAGGCCGAGTTTATTGTTGATGACGAAGTCGCGCGAGATCATCGCCTTGCGTTCCGGTCCGTCCGCCCGGCCCCTGGTTGTCGTGCGACGCGCCCGACACCTGCACGATGCCCTGCACGCCGCCGGCCAGCGCCTTGTCGACGGTGTCGGCGAGCGGGCCATCGCGGTAACAGAGCACGCGCAGCAGCATCGGAAGATTGACGCCGGCGACGACCGCGACGCGCCCGGGCTCGGCGACCTGCGCGGCGACGTTGCCGGGGGTGGCGCCGACCGCGTCGGTGAGCACGATCACGCCGCTGCCGTCGTCGATCTCGCGCGCCATCGCGCGCGCCGCGGCGATCGCCTGCGCGACGTCGCCGGCCGGCTCGATGTCGAGCACGCGCACCCTGTCCTCGGCACGTTCCGGGGCGCAACTGTAGACGTGCGACGCCGCGGCGGCGAGCGCGCTCGCCAGCGGCCGGTGCGCGATGAGGACCACGCCGATCATCGGGCCACCGCCTTCTCCAGCGCGTCGACGAAGGCCGCCGCGACGTCGAAGCCGGTCTGCTGCGCGATTTCGACGAAGCACGTCGGACTCGTGACGTTGATCTCGGTGAGGTAGTCGCCGATCACGTCCAGCCCCACGAGCAGCAGCCCGCGCGCGGCGAGCACGGGGCCGAGCGCGGCGGCGATCTCGCGGTCGGACTCCGAAAGCGGTTGCGCCCGGCCGATGCCGCCGGCGGCCAGGTTGCCGCGCGACTCACCCGGCCGCGGCACGCGCGCCAGCGCGAACGGCACCGGTTCGCCGCCGATCAGCAGCACGCGCTTGTCGCCGTCGCGGATCTCCGGGATGAAGCGTTGCGCCATCACCGTGCGTTCGCCGTTGCGCGTGATCGTCTCCAGGATCACGTTCGTGTTCGGATCGTCGGGCCGCAGCCGGAACACGCTGGTGCCGCCCATGCCGTCGAGCGGCTTGACGACGATGTCGCCGTGGTCGCGCTGGAACTGACGGATCGCATCGGGCGATCGGCTGACCAACGTCGGCGCGGCGTAGTCCGCGAACTCGGTGATCGCGAACTTCTCGTTGTGGTCGCGCAGCGCGCGCGGGTCGTTGAACACGCGCGCGCCCTGCCGCTGCGCCGCTTCGAGCAGGAACGTCGAATACAGGTACTCGGTGTCGAAAGGCGGGTCCTTGCGCATCAGCACCGCGTCGAACGAGGCCAGGTCGCGTTCGCCCGCCTCGCGCTCGGCGTACCACGGCGCATGCTCGTCTGCCGAAGCGGGCAGCAGTTCGAGCAGATGCGCGCGCGCCTGGACGCGGCCACCGCGCTCGTCGCTCCACCAGCCCATCTCGGGCTGTGTGGTCGCCCACACGTCGTGCCCGCGCCGCGCCAGCTCGCGCATCATCGCCACGCTCGAGTCCTTGTACGCCTTCAGTCGGTCGAGCGGATCGACGACGAACAGGATCGACAGCCCCTGCGACATTCGATGGTTCGGCTAGCCCGCAACGACGGCCGCGACCGGCGCGCCGGGTCCCGCCGGCGGCAGCAGGTGCGCGGTGCGCTCGAGCTCGATCGACGCCGCGAGCAGCGCAAGCCGGGCGACGACCCCGTAGCTGTAGAAGCGGTTCTCGCTCGATGCGCCGGGCTGCGCGCGACAGTTCGGCAGATTGCAACTGCGCGCGAACGCCAGCGGAACGAAGTGCATGCCGGGCGCGTTCAGGTTCTCGTCGCGCCCGCGCTCGGTGTGCACCCGGTAGAAGCCGCCGACGACATAGCGGTCGATCATGTAGACGACCGGCTCGGCCGCGGCGCCGTCGACGTCCTCGTGGGTCGGAACGCCTTCCTGGATGATGACGTCGGTGACCTCGAGGCCCTCCTTGACGACGGCCATCTTGTTGCGCTGCTTGCGGTTCAGATCGCGCACCTCGGCGGCGTCGCGCACCGTCATGATGCCCATGCCGTACGTGCCGGCGTCGGCCTTGACGATCACGAACGGCTGCTCGGCGATGCCGTAGTCCCGGTACTTTTCGCGGATGCGGGCAAGCAGCATGTCGACGTTGCTCGCCAGGCATTCCTCGCCGACGCGCTTGTGGAAGTCGACCTGCCCGCAGCGGGCAAAGTACGGATTGATCATCCACGGATCGATCTTGAGAGAATCGGCGAACTCGCCGGCGACCTCGTCGTACGCGGCGAAGTGGTGCGACTTGCGCCGCACGGCCCAGCCCGCATGAAGCGGCGGCACAAGCACCTGGTCCTTCAGGTCGCGCAGGATCGGCGGAATGCCTGCCGACAGGTCGTTGTTCAGCAGCACCACGCACGGGTCGAAGTCGGCCACACCGACGCGATCGCCCGTGCGAACGAGCGGCTCGATCGTCAGCGAATCGCCGCCCGGCAGCGAAATCGTCGTCGGACCCTTGATGTCCTCCGACAGCGTGCCGATGCGCACTTCGAGCCCGGTCGTGCGCAGGATGCGCGCCAGTCGCGCGACGTTCGTCAGATAGAACACGTTGCGCGTGTGCCGCTCCGGAACGAGCAGCAGGTTGCGCGCATCCGCGCAGAGGTGCTCGATCGCCGCCTGTGCGGCCTGCACCGCGCACGGCAGCATCTCGTCGGACAGGTTGTTGAACCCGCCCGGAAACAGGTTCATGTCGACCGGGGCCAGCTTGAACCCGGCGTTGCGCAGGTCGACCGAGCCATAGAAAGGCGGCGTGTGCTCCTGCCACTGCAGCCTGAACCAGCGCTCGATCGCCGGCATCGAGTCGAGGATGCGGCGCTCCAGTTCGAGCAGCGGGCCGGTCGAAGCGGTCAGAAGCGCCGGGACGGGCGGATGGGGAACGGCGGAGCTCGGCACGGGTGTCCATTCGCGCGACACGGCTGCGGCGGGTTGGTCCGCTAACGCAGCGCGCGCCCCGCATCGCTGAGGGCAAAGGCATTCTAGCCAATCACCCCGATCTGGACCCGAACCCGGGAAAAAGAAGGGCACCCGTCGGGTGCCCGTTGAATCGCCTTGGTGCATCCGCGCCGCACATCGGCGCGGATCGGCGAGCTAGGGAGACACACGCGCAGGTGCTGCAAAGAACATGCCGTGGTATGTCGCCCGAAACCGATCGGTCCGCATGAAAACGAAGCGGGCCGCAAGGGGCCCGCGGCATCCCGCCGTCGGCTCGCCCGCGCAGCGGGGCGGGGCCAACGGCGGGCCACATTCCGGCGCGGGCGACCCCGCGTCCGGAACGTCAGAACTTGTACGCCGACTCGCCGTGGTAGGTCGTGTCGAGCCCCTCGCGCTCCTCTTCCTCGCTGACGCGCACGCCGACGATCGCCTTGACGATCACGAGCGCCACGTAGGACACGATCGCCGACAACACGATCGCGGTCAGCACGCCCTGGAACTGGATCCACACCTGCGACGCGATGCCGGGAAAATCGGCCGGATCGCCGCACTTGTCGGTCACGTAGTTGCAGATCCCCAGCCCGCCGAGCGCGGGCGAAGC
This sequence comes from Burkholderiaceae bacterium, assembly GCA_046291795.1. Classification (GTDB taxonomy): domain Bacteria; phylum Pseudomonadota; class Gammaproteobacteria; order Burkholderiales; family Burkholderiaceae_F; genus DSNY01. The sequence goes on from JBKBSH010000008.1 coordinate 14,800, forward strand.
GAACACGCCCGTCAGCAGCGCGCCGGCGATGCCGCCCACGCCGTGCACGCCGAAGACGTCGAGCGCGTCGTCGGCGCCGAGCATCTTCTTCAGCCCGGTGACGCCCCAGAAGCAGACCACGCCGGCGACGAGCCCGATCACCAGCGCGCCGCCGATCCCGACGAAGCCGCACGCCGGCGTGATCGCCACCAGCCCCGCGACCGCGCCCGACGCGGCGCCGAGCATCGACGGCTGGCCCTTGACCATCCACTCGGCGAAGGTCCAGGCCAGCACCGCAGCGGCGGTGGCGAGCAGCGTATTGACGAAGGCCATCGCGGCCACGCCGTTGGCTTCGAGGTTGGAGCCGGCGTTGAAGCCGAACCAGCCGACCCACAGCAGCGCGGCGCCGGCCATCGTCAACGTCAGGTTGTGGGGCGCGAGCGCCTCGCGTCCGTAGCCGATCCGCTTGCCGAGGAAGTACGCGGTGACCAGACCGGCGACGCCGGCGTTGATGTGAACGACCGTTCCGCCGGCGAAGTCGAGCGCGCCCTTGGCCCACAGCCAGCCGGCCGCGTCGGTGACCGACTTCAGTGTCGCCTCGTCCTTGATCGCATCGGGCCCGTCCCAGAACCAGACCATGTGCGCCATCGGCAGGTAGCTGAACGTGAACCAGATGACCATGAACAGCAGCACCGCGCTGAACTTCATCCGCTCCGCGTAGCTGCCGACGATCAGCGCGCACGTGATCGCCGCGAAGGTGCACTGGAAGGCCACGAACAGCAGCTCGGGGATGTAGGTGTCCTTGCTGAAAGTCGCGCCCGCCGACTCGGGCGTCACCCCCGACAGGAACAGCTTCGACAGGCCGCCGATGAAAGGCGATCCGCCGGTGAACGCCAGCGAGTAGCCGTAGATCACCCACAGCACCGAAATCAGCGCGAAGGTGACGAACACCTGCATCAGCACCGACAGCATGTTCTTCGAGCGCACCAGCCCGCCGTAGAACAGCGCGAGCCCCGGAATCGTCATCAGGATCACGAGCACCGTCGCGACGTACATGAACGCGGTGTCGCCCTTGTTGATGTTGGGCGGCTTCGGCGTTTCGGCGGCCTTGTCCTGCGGTTTCGCCTCGGCCTTGGCCGGCTCGGCCGCGGCCGGCGCCGCCGCCGGTGCGACTTCGGCCTTGGTCTCCTCCTTCTTCGCCTCGGCACCGGGCGCGGCCTGCGCGACGGCGACCGTCGGCGCCGATCCCAGCGCGAACGCGCAGGCGGCAAGCAGCATCACGAGCAGTTTCTTCATGGGATTTCTCATCGGGTTAAAGGGCGTCCTTGCCGGTTTCGCCGGTGCGGATGCGGATGACCTGCTCGAGGTCGTAGACGAAGATCTTGCCGTCGCCGATCTTGCCGGTGCGCGCGGCGTTCTCGATCGCCTCGATCGCGCGCTCGGCGATGTCTTCGGCAACCGCGGCCTCGACTTTGACTTTGGGCAGAAAGTCGACGACGTACTCGGCGCCGCGGTACAGCTCCGTGTGGCCCTTCTGCCGGCCGAAGCCCTTGACCTCGGTGACGGTGATGCCCTGCACGCCGACGGCGGACAGCGCCTCGCGCACCTCGTCAAGCTTGAACGGCTTGATGATGGCGGTGATCAGCTTCATGGCTTCCTCTGCTTGGGTTGCGGCGTGCGGTCGCGCCGACCGCAGCGCCGCGTTGCGACACTGCTAGAACGACTTCGAAACGCTCAGCACGACGGAAGTCTTGCCAGCGCCCTCGGTGAAGCCGGACTCGGCCGTCGTGAGCAGGTTCTTCTCCGACGTACCGACCACGGCCGCGCCGAGCGCCCACCCGGCGACATCCTTCGTGACACCGAGTTTGTAGTCGCTGACTCGATCGTCGAGCAAGCCGGCCTTCTTTCCGTCGTTGATCTTCTGGTAGCCGTAGTGCGCGGTCGCCGTCCAGCCGCCGCCCAGGTCGAGCGTACCGGCCAGATCCAGGTACCACGATCCCTTGGTGTCGACGCCGGGCACGCCTTCGCCGAGCGAGAAGAACTTGGTCGTCGCGTAGTACCACTTCGCCGACACCGGCCCGTACGAGGCGCCGACGTACAGTTCCCCGTTCTTGATCTTCACGGAGCCGAGCGCGCCGCTTTTCGGGTAATGGTAGTAAAGGTAGCCCAGGTCGTAGCCGAGATCGCCGGCCGAACCCTTGTAGCCGCCGTAGAAATCCATCTCGAGGCTGGCGCCGTTGTACAGCGCCTGCTCGACGTTGGAGTTCCAGTTGCCGACGTAGAAGCCGGACTTGTGCGCGAAGTCGAATCCGCCCTGGAACGCGGGCCCGTAGCCCGTCTGCGTGTAGCCGCGAAAGCGGTAGTCGCTGAACAGCCCCGCGTTGCCGGTGAACGTGAACTCGGGTTCGGCTTTGGCCTGCGCGGCCGCGCCCGTCGACAGCAGCAGCAGCACGGCCGCGCCCGATGCGTGGACGAGTCTTTTCATGGGCTTCCTTTCCTCGAAGAGTCGATGCGTGAACTTCCGACGACGGTTCAGCAACATGCATGCCACGCGTTGCGCGCACACCGGACGTGCATCGGGCGGCGGGTGCGCGCCTGTGCCCCGCATCGATGCACGCCAAACGCGCGCGCCTGCACCAACGCGGTGCCCTGCCGGTCGTTAGACTCGCGCCATCAACGCGGGAGCGCGCACGATGGACAAGGTCTCCTTTCTCGACGAACTGCACGACCGCGTGCTGGCGCTGCTCGCCGACACGCCCGCCGAAGATCTGCGCAAGAACCTCAAGGCGCTGCTCAACCAGCAGTTCGCGCGGCTCGAACTGGTCACGCGCGACGAGTTCGATACGCAGTCGCAGGTCCTCGCACGGACGCGCGCCAAGCTCGAGGCGCTCGAAGCCCGCGTCGCCGAGCTCGAGGCGCGGCGCTCGACCTGACGGCGGCGAAACGCGCGCCGCGGCCACAGCGATGATCGCGGCGCGGCCCGCGCGGCGCACCGTTCGCGCCGGCGCCCCCGTCGCTTGAAGCGCGCGGCAGCGACCCCATGTCCGGCGTACGATGTACGCGTCGGTCCGCAGGAGGGCCGCCATGATGCAGACAGGCAAGCCGGCGATTCGACCGGCCGCGGTCGCCGGGATGTTCTACCCGGCGCACACCGACGCATTGCGCGACGAAGTGCGGGCGCTGCTGGCAGGCGCGCGCACCCCGCAGCCGCCGCGCGTTCCGAAGGCGCTGATCGCACCGCACGCGGGCTACGTCTACTCCGGCCCGATCGCCGCGTCCGCGTATGCGACGCTCGCGAAGGCGCGCGACCTCATCCGCCGCGTCGTGCTGCTCGGCCCGGCGCACCGCGTCGCCGTGCAGGGTCTGGCGCTGCCCGGAGCGGACCGGTTCGCGACACCGCTCGGCGAAGTCGAGGTCGACCGCGCAGCGATCGCGGCGCTGCGCGAACTGCCGCAAGTCGTCGAGAGTGCCGCGGCGCACGCGTTGGAACATTCGCTCGAAGTGCAGCTTCCGTTCCTGCAAGCCACGCTCGGCGAGTTCCGGCTGGTGCCGGTCGCCGTGGGCGATGCCACGCCCGGCGAAGTCGCGCAGGCGCTCGAGCGGGTGTGGGGCGGCGGCGAGACGCTGATCGTGGTCAGTTCCGACCTGTCGCACTATCTGCCCTACGCGGCAGCGCGCGAAGTCGACGCGCGAACCGTCTCCGCGATCCTCGCGCTCGACCCCGGACTCGACCACCGTCAGGCGTGCGGCGCCACACCGATCAACGGGCTCCTTCAGGTCGCGCGCCGGCGCGGTCTGCGGCCCGAGCTGCTCGATGCGCGCAACTCGGGGGACACCGCGGGCGACCGCCGGCGCGTCGTCGGCTACGCCGCGCTCGCCTTCCACGAGTCCGGCGACGAGCACGCGCGCCACACCGACGAC
>JBKBSH010000088.1:0-7844 GCA_046291795.1 Burkholderiaceae bacterium
GAGAACACCGGCCAGATGGCGCCGATCCGCGAGCAGGCCGGCACCTTCGCCGATTCGATCAAGTTGTGGAGCGCAGCCTGATGAACACCTCGACCATCGCCACGCCCTCGCCGCTCGGCAAGCCGACGGCAAAGCCGCAGAACGTCCAGAAAGAGGACGCGATGTGGCTGCAGAAGGAGCTGATCAACCGCAACTACGCCGAGCTTGCCCAGGCGCGCGCGCTGGGGCGCAAGGTGTCGGCGACCTTCGTGCCGGGCAACCTCAACGAGCTGCTGATGTGCTTCGACTTCGCGCGCTCGCTGCCCGAGACCAACGCGCTGCAAAACGGCATGCGCAAGAAAAGCGGCAAGTTCATCATGGACGCCGAGCGAGACGGCCAGAGCGAGGACGTCTGCACGTACGTCAAGGCCGACCTCGGGATGATGCTCGGCGGCGAAATCGGTCCGACCGGCGATCCGCTGCCGAAGCCCGACATCCTGCTGCTGTCGTACACGGGCTGCTTCACGTTCATGAAGTGGTTCGAGCTGATCCGCCACAAGTACGGCTGCGAGACGGTGATGCTGCACGTGCCCTACCAGGGCGAAGGCAGGATCGACCCCAACATGCGCGACTACGTCGTCAGGCAGCTCAAGGACACGGTGATCCCGGCGCTCGAGCGCGTGTCGGGCGTGAAGTTCGACATCGACCGGCTGCGCCAGTACCTGAAGGAGTCGCGCAAGGCCGAGGAGGATCTGGTCGCCGTCCTGCAGAGCGCGAAGAACCGGCCCTCGCCGATCGACGGCTACTTCGGCGCCGTCTACTACATCGGACCGATCTTCACCGCGTTCCGCGGCACGCCCGAGGCGACCGAGTACTACCGCGTGCTCAGGGGCGAGATCGAGCAGCGCGTTCGCGAGGGCCGCGGGCCGATCACGCCCGAAGGCGAAATGGCCGAGGAAAAATACCGGCTCGTCGTCGAGGGTCCGCCCAACTGGACCAGCTTCCGCGACTTCTGGAAGATGTTCTACGACGAAGGCGCGGTGGTGGTCGCGTCGACGTACGCGAAGGTCGGCGGCGTCTACGACTTCGGCTTCCGCCACGATCCGGACCGGCCGCTCGAGTCGCTCGCCGAGTACTGCCTCGGCTGCTACACGAACCTGAACCTGCCGTCGCGGATCGACATGATCTGCAGGTACATCGACGAGTACCAGGCCGACGGTCTGCTGGTCAACTCGATCAAGAGCTGCAACAGCTTCTCGGCCGGCCAGCTTCTGATCCTGCGCGAGGTCGAGCGCCGTACCGGCAAGCCGGCGGCATTCATCGAAACGGACCTCGTCGACCCGCGCTACTTCTCGGCGGCGAACGTCAAGAACCGGCTCGAGAGCTACTTCCAGATGGTCAGGCAGAAGCGGCTCGCGCATGCCGAAGGCAGGGCGCCGTTCATCCCGTTGGCCACGGCGCACTAGGGCGGAGGCTGGCCATGCGCTGCTTCATCGGTATCGATCTGGGTTCGACCACCACCAAGGCAGTCGTCATCGACGAGAACCGGCACGTGCTCGGCCGCGGCATCACCAACTCGCGGTCGAACTACGACACCGCGGCGGCGGTCGCCAAACAGGAGGCGCTGGTCAACGGCCGCTTCCACCTGTTCCGCCGTGCGCTTGCGGACACGAAGGCGTTGAACGGCGGGCTCGACGCGTTCATCGCGCAGCTCGAACGCGACTTCCGCGCCGAGCAGTACGTCGAGCAGCTCGGCGATCTGCAGGCGACCTGCCAGCGCAACCTCGCGACCGCGCGCTTCGGCGACATGACCGGCGCGGTCGGCGAGGCGCTCGCCGAGGTGTTCAAACGTCTATATGCGGAGGCGCGCGCGCTGTTCGCGCCGGGCGCGAAACGCAAGTCGGATTTCTTCCGCGACATCGCCGGCAGCCAGTACCTCGCGATCGGCGAACAGGTCGCCAAGGACGCAGGCATCCGCTACGACTTCCTGCTCAATCTGTTCGACCGCTCGATCATCGAGGTCGAGAACCGCGTCTACGGCGACTCGATCCGCAAGCACCTGCTCGATGCGCTCGAGCGCACTTTCACGGCGCTGCCCGAGACACGCTCGCGTCGCGCGCGGATCGAAGCGCCGATCAAGGACGTGCTCGACACCGAAATGGAGGAGACCTACATCGTCGGCACCGGCTACGGGCGCGCGCGGCTGCCGTTTTCCAAGGAGCACATCCGCTCGGAGATCCTGTGCCATGGGCTCGGCGCGCACGTGATGTACCCGGGCACCGCGACCGTGCTCGACATCGGCGGCCAGGACACGAAGGCGATCCAGGTCGACCCGCACGGCATCGTCGAGAGCTTCCAGATGAACGACCGCTGCGCGGCCGGATGCGGACGCTACCTCGGCTACATCGCCGACGAGATGAACATGGGCCTGCACGAGCTGGGGCCGCTGGCGATGAAGTCCACGAAGACGATCCGCATCAACTCGACCTGCACCGTGTTCGCCGGTGCCGAGCTGCGCGATCGCCTTTCGCTCGGCGACAAGCGCGAGGACATCATGGCGGGGCTGCACCGCGCGATCATCCTGCGCGCGATGTCGATCCTCGCGCGCTCGGGCGGGGTCCGCAACGAGTTCACCTTCACCGGCGGCGTCGCGAAGAACGAGGCGGCGGTGAAGGCGCTGCGCGAACTGGTCGAGGAAAACTACGGGCGCATGACGATCAACATCGACCCGGATTCGATCTACACCGGCGCGCTCGGCGCGGCGACGTTCGCATGGCGCGCGGTGGTCGAGGAGGGCAGGACCGCGGAGGCAAGACCATGACCATCACGATGGGCATCGACATCGGCTCGGGCGCGGTCAAGACCGCGCTGTTCCGCACCGAAGGCGACCGGCACGAGTGGCTCGCCAGGCGCTGCGAGCGCATCCGCCGCCGCGACCCGATGGTGCTGGCGCAGGAAGGTCGCGACGCGGTGCTGGCCGACGCGGGACTTGCGCTCGACGATGTCGACTACATCGCCACGACCGGCGAAGGCGAGAACGTCAGGTTCGCGACGGGACACTTCTATTCGATGACCACGCATGCGCGCGGCGGCGTGTACCTGGAGCCGCGAGCGCGCGCGATCGTCGACATCGGCGCGCTGAACGGCCGCGCGATCTACGTCGACGAGCGCGGCAAGGTGCTGTCCTACAAGATGACGAGCCAGTGCGCGTCGGGATCGGGCCAGTTCCTCGAGAACATCGCCCGCTACCTCGGCGTGGCGGTCGAGGAGATCGGCGCGCTGTCGCAAAGCTCGAAGAACCCGGAGAAGGTCAGCTCGATCTGCGCGGTGCTCGCGGAGACCGACGTGATCAACATGGTCAGCCGCGGCATCGCCACGCCCGACATCCTCAAGGGCATCCACCTGTCGATGGCCTCGCGCATCGTCAAGCTGCTGAAGGTCACCGGAATCAAGGAGGGCATCGCGCTGCTGACCGGAGGGCTCGCGCTCGACACCGGGCTGCTCGCGGCGGTCCGGGAGGAGCTGGTCAACGAGAAGGTCGACGTCACGGCGGTTTCGCACCCCGACTCGATCTACGCGGGCGCAATCGGCGCCGCGTTGTGGGGTGCATACCGCCACGCGAAGCTCAACCGGCTCGAGGCGGCCGCCGCCTGAACCACATCTTCGAGGAGACCATCATGGCCCTGCTGATCAACGACGACTGCACCGCCTGCGACGCCTGCAAGCCCGCCTGCCCGAACGAGGCGATCAGCGCGGGCAGCCCGATCTACGTGATCGACCCGCTGAAGTGCACCGAATGCGTCGGCGCGCACGACGAGCCGCAGTGCATGGACGTCTGCCCGGCCGACTGCATCGTGCCGAATCCGGATTTCCGGGAATCGAAGGAAGAGCTGCTCGCGAAGTACGAGGCGCTGCACGGCTGACGCCCGCGCGGTCCTTTGCCGCCGCGATCCCGGACCCGGCTCGGCGCGACGTGCGGCGGGCGGCGCGGTCGCCGAACCGCTGCGTGCCGCCGGTTCCGCTCACGCTTCGATCAATCCGTGACGGATGGCGAGCAAGGTCAGCTCGGCCTGGTTGGCGGCGCCAAGCTTTTGCTTGATGTTGTACAGGTGCGTGCCGACGGTGGAGGACGACAGCTTCAGGTCTTCGGCGATCCTGCCGACGCTGGCGCCGCGCGCCAGCCGCAGAAACACGTCGAACTCGCGCTCGGAGAGTCGCTCGAGCGGCGAGTCGCCGCCGTCGATCTCGGCCAGCGCGAGCGCCTGCGCCAGCGCCGGGTCGATGTAGCGCCGGTTCGCCGCGACCGTGCGCACCGCGCGCAGCAGCTCTTCGGGAGCGCTGCGCTTGGACAGAAAGCCGAGTGCGCCCAACTTCAGCGCGCGCCGCGCGTGCTGCGGATCGTCGTGCGCGGATAGCGCGAGCAGCCGCGCGCGCGTGGCGCATGCGCAGGCGCCGCAGCGCCTCCAATCCGCCCATGCCCGGCATCGAGATGTCGATGACCACGAGGTCGTGCTCGCCGGGCACATAGATCCGGCACGCCGCTTCGCCGGACTCCGCCTCCGCGGCGACGGTCACGTCGGCCGCGGTCTGCAACAGCAGGCGAAAGCCGACGCGCACGACCGCGTGATCGTCGACCAGCAGCACCCGGATCACTCGCCTCCAGCGGAATCTCGGCCGCGAGGCGCACGCCGCCTTCGACGCGATTCGCCACGGCCAGCGTGCCGCCCAGTTGCTCGACGCGCTCGCGCAATCCGCGCAGGCCGAAGCGGCCGCCGCGCGCCCAATCGGCGGGCAGCCCGACACCGTCGTCCTCGACCGCGACCATGAGCCGCGCGCCGTCGCTGCGCACGGCGATCGCGACGCGCTGCGGCCGCGCGTGGCGCAGCGCGTTGATCAGCCCCTCCTGCACGACGCGGTAGACCGTCAGCGCGGCGCTCGCGCCCAGCCCGTCGGGCAGCCGCTGTTCGAGCGCGATCGCCACGGTCGGGTGGCGCCGCTGCCAGTCGTTGACCAACGTCTCCAGCGTGGCCGCCAGTCCGAGCGAATCGAGCGTCAGCGGCGCCAGGCGCGGAATCAGCCCGTGCATCGCGTCGTACAGGCGCGCCGCCTCGCTGGAAATCAGGCGTGCCGCCTCCGCGGCGCGCGCATCCGCGCCGGCCGCGATGGCCTGCGCCAGGCTACGGATCGCGGTGACCGACTGGCCGAACTCGTCGTGCAGCTCGCGCGCGATCAGGCGCCGCTCCTCCTCCAGCCGCTGCTCGACCGCGCGCGCCAGTTCGCGCCGCTCCTGCAGCCGCTGCTCGGCGTCGCGCGCCGCGCGCTCCGCCGCCACCTTGTCCTGCACCGCCTGCGCCATGTTGTTGAACGCGGCACCGATCGTGCGCGCTTCTTCGCCCCCGTATGCGGGCAAACGGTACGCGAGTTCACCGTGTTCGATGCGCCGCAGGCCGTCCGCGATCTCCGGAAACGGCCGCAGCGCGCGCGCGATCGACCAGAACGCCGCCGCGTGCACCAGCGCCAGCGCCACACCGCCCACGGCGAGAAGGCGCAGCAGGTCGTCCCAGCCGTCCAGAATGGCGCGCGAGGCGTTGGCCTCCAGGGTCAATCGCGCGCCGTCCGCGAGCGCGATCTCGGCGGCTGCCGCTGCCAGGCCTGGCTGCTGGCGAACGATCCGTACGCCGCCGATCCGGTGTGCGACAAGAGCCCGCACCATGCGGTCGTGACCGCGGCGGTCGAGCGCGCGCAACGGGATCGCGTGTGCGAATTTCCGCTCGTGTTTCGCGATCGCGCCAATTCGCTCGCGCGCAGCGCGCGATAGGTGTGCTCATAGCGGAAAGCGATGCTGGTCGACCGCCTGCCGCGCGAGCAGGAAGGCCGCAGCGTTCCAGCTCTGGCCGGCCATGCCCATCGGCTCGAGCGTCTTGCCGTGAAACCATTCGGTGAAGCGCCAGTCGTTGAGGCTGTTGACGTGCGCGAGCTTGGCGAGCTCGGCGCGCGCCAGATCGGTCAGTCCAAGCTGCGCCAGCGCGATCACCCAGAAGCCGCCCACGAAGGGCCAGATGCCGCCGTTGTGATACTGGTGCGGGCGGTTCTGTCCGTGCCGCGCCATGTACGCGCGCCAGTGCGGGTGCTGCGCGTCGATCGGCGCGGTGACGGTGCGGATCGGGTACGGGTCGGACGCCTTCGCCGCCAGCAGCGCCTGCACGATCTCGTGGCCACGCGCATCGCCCGCCAGCCCGCACAGGATCGCCAGCACGTTGCCGAACACGTCGCCTTCGTCGCCCGCGAACGACAGGTTGACGAAGCTCAGGTACAGCCCGTGCGAGTGCCTGCCGCGCCGCGCGTAGTGGCGCAGCAGCCGCGCGCGCCGGTATTCCGGCAGGTCGTCGCGGAACGGGTAAAACAGGTGGTTGAAGTGATGGTGCGTGTCGTCCCGGTGCGGCAGATCGAACAGCGCCTTCACGCGGTACCACAGCGCATTCGTGTACAGCACGAAGCCCGAGCGCGGCATGATGTCGGCCCAGTCGCTCGCCTCGTTCTGCTGCAGCAGGTAAAAGCGCTGGTGCTCCTGCGCGGCGAGCCAGTGCAGCGCGCGCTCGACGTTCGCTTGCCAGCGCTCGCGTTCGACCGCGCCGCGGCGGCGCAGGTGATCGACCGCGATCAGCCACCACAGCGTCGCGTCGATGCAGCCCAGGTACCAGAAGTCCGCGTCCTTGCCCGCGGGATCGACGTACTTCGGGATCTGGCCGTTGCCCGCCTGCGCCTGCGCAAGCGCGTCGATGCTGGCGATCGCGCCTCGTTCGAGCGCCGGCACACCGCTCGCGGCCATCGCCGGCACGCACACGCCGGCGTCGCGCGCGAAGATGCGCGTGTACGAGCGCCTTTCCGCCGCCGCGCTGCGGCGCGCCGCGAGGATGCCCTGCGGCGTCAGGTTGGATTCGAGCAGGCGCAGCGCTTCGCGCGTGCAGGCTTCGATCGCTTCGACCATCCGGCGCGGGTTCAACCGAGCTTGTAGCCGAACCTGCGCAGAAGCTGCTTGCGCGCGGCGATGTCGGCGTCGGTTTCCACGCCCTTGCTCTTTTCGCCGTCGATCACGCCGAGGATGCCGCGCCCGCCTTCGGTCTCGGCGACGACGACCTCGACGGGGTTGGCGGTCGCGCAGTAGATGCCGCACACCTCGGGCACGGCCTTGATCGCGTTCAGCACGTTGACCGGAAAGCCGCCGCTCAGAAACACGATGAAGCAGTGGCCGCAGGAAAGCGCCAGCGCGTTCGCCTTCGCCAGTTCGATCAGCGCCTCGTCGTTGCCGCTGTAGCGCACCAGAGATGGGCCGCTCGCCTCGCAGAAGGCGATGCCGAACTTCATCTGCGGGACGGTCTGCACGATCGCCTCGTGCAGATCCTCGACCGTCTTGATGAAGTGCGACTGGCCGAGGATGAAGTTGACGTCGGTGGGCTTTTCGATGCGGACGGTCGTCAATTGCATGGCTTGCCTCCATGGATCGTGCCGGCGCAAGCATAGGCCAGCGCCGGAAGCCGCCTGCCGAAACTTCCGCTCCCGGCTACGCGATCGCGCGGACGAAGGCGAGCCGCTGCGACGGCGCAAACCCGCAGCCGTACAGGAAACCGAGCAGCGCCAGGTCGCTCGGCGCGGCGACGGTCTCGACGCGCTCGACGCGCAGCGCGGCGAGGTTGGTGAAAAGCTGCGACAGCAGCGCATGGCCGACGCCGTGGCGTGCGTATTCCGGGTCCACGCCGATCGTGTCGATCACGGCGACCGGCTCGGTGCGGCCGTAGTCACCGAGATCGGTTCGCGCCATCAGGTAGCCGACGACCGCGTCGTCGAGCCGCGCGACGAGCGACACG
>JBKBSH010000089.1:0-7808 GCA_046291795.1 Burkholderiaceae bacterium
GGCCGCGAACGCCTCGTACACCGGGCGGCTGGCGGCGATGAAGGCGTCCTTGTTCGGCATGTTCACCGCCACACCGGCGGCCTTGATCTTGCCGAGCAATTCCTCGTCGTCTTTGGCAGCCTTCTGGTACACGAACGCCTGCGTCTCCTTGGCCGTGTCCTCCAGGATCTTGCGCACGTCCGGCGCGAGCGACGCCCACTTCCTGCCGCCGACCGTGACGTACGCCGGCGTGTACACGTGCCCGGTCAGCGACAGGTACTTCTGCACCTCCTGGAACTTGGCGCTGTAGATCTGCGTGAACGGGTTCTCCTGACCGTCCATCACGCCGGTCTGCAACGCCGTGAAGACCTCGGAGAATTTCATCGGCGACGGGTTGGCGCCGTAGGTCTGGAACATCTTCACCCGCCACTTGCCCTCGGGAACGCGCAGCTTGATGCCTTTCAGATCGTCCGGCGTGTTGATCGGCCGCTTGTTGTTGGTGATGTGGCGGTAGCCGTTCTCCCACACGGCGATGACCTTCAGACCCTTCTTCTCCGCTTCCGGCGCGAGCCTGGACCAGAAGATCTCGCGCTCGATCCGCTTCATGTGCTCGCGGTCCTTGACCAGATACGGCATCTCGAACACGCCGAACAGATCGGCCTCGGACGACATCACGGTCGACGGCAGCGCAATGTCCACCGTGCCGAGTTTCAGCTTCTGCAGCAGCTCCTTGTCGCCGCCGAGCTGGCTCGAACCGTAGACCACCACCTTGGCCTTGTCGCCCAGCCTGGCGTTGGCGCGACGCGCGAACTCCTCGGCGGAGGCGGCGAACAGCGATCCCGGTTCGCCGACATGGCCGAACTTGATCTCGATCTGCGCAACAGCGCTGCCGGCGGCGGCCAGCGCGGCCGCGCCGAAGGCAGCGGCGATCAGGCGAATGCGAAAGCGCGGATGGTTGCGGTCGTTCATCGGTCGTCTCCTTGGCGTGGACTTTCGTTGACCCCGTCGCGCGGCAGGCGAGCGGAAGGGGCGGTGCGTTCAAGCGGCTTTGCGTTGCGGCGAGCGGCGCGCTGTCGGTGCCGTCTCGCGAAGATAATCGAGTGCGGCCTGCACGCCGCCGGCGCGATGCGGCACGCCGGCGAGCGCAAGTCCCATCTCGACGCCGGCCAGCGTGCCGGCGAGCGTCAGGTCGTTGAAGTCGCCGAGGTGGCCGATGCGAAACACCCAGCCCGAAAGCTTGCTCAGCCCCTGGCCGAGCGACATGTCGAAGTTCTCCAGCACGATGCTGCGGAACGCATCGGCGTCGTGATGCTTTCCTTGCGCATCCTTCGGCATCACGACCGCCGTCAGCGTGTTGCTGTATTCGGCCGGGTTCGCGCACAGGATCTCGAGCCCCCAGCCGCGCACCGCCCGGCGTGTGGCTTCGGCGTGGCGCGCGTGACGCGCGAACACGTTGTCCAGACCCTCTTCGAGCAGCATGTCGATCGCTTCCGCCAGCCCGTAGAGCAGGTTCGTGCTCGGCGTGTAGGGGAAGAAACCGTTGGCGTTCGCGGCCAGCATCTCGTCCCAGCCCCAGAACGATTTCGGCAGCCGTGCGGACTTCGACGCGGCGAGCGCCTTGTCGCTGACGGCGTTGAACGACAGCCCCGGCGGCAGCATCAGCCCCTTCTGCGAGCCGCCGACCGTCACGTCCACACCCCACTCGTCGTGGCGATAGTCGATCGAAGCGAGCGACGAGATCGTGTCGACCAGCAGCAGCGCCGGATGCCGCGCGTTGTCGATCGCGCGCCGCACGGCGGCGATGTCGGACGTCGCACCGGTGGAGGTTTCGTTGTGCACGACGGCGACCGCCTTGATGCGGTGTTCGCGATCGTCGACGAGTCGCGCTTCGATCGCCGCCGCGTCCGCGCCACGCCGCCAGCTTCCCTGCTCGAAGCCGCCGACGAAGATCGGCACGAGCCCCAGTTTGTCCGCCATTTTCTTCCACAGGCTCGCGAAGTGGCCGGTCTCGTACATCAGCACCGTGTCGCCCGGCGACAGCGTGTTGACGAGCGCGGCTTCCCACGCGCCGGTGCCCGACGCGGGATAGATCACGACCGGACTTCGCGTCCGGAAGATCGCGCGGATGCCGGCGAGCACCTTCTTCGCGAGCGCCTGGAATTCCGGCCCGCGATGGTCGATCGTCGGACGATCGATCGCGCGCAGGATGCGGTCGGGCACGTTGGTCGGCCCGGGGATCTGCAGGAAGTGACGGCCGCTCGGATGCGAGTTCAGTCGCAGCATGGTCTTCTTTCCTCGGTCACTGCGGCGTCGAACGGTGCGCTTCCGGCCGCGATTGCATTTTGTATACACTAGGCCATCGGAACGCGGGAGGCAAGTCCATGGTTCCCGTCGGCGACGCTACACGGCCGCGCGCGATCGGCCGGCAGGTGCTGCATGCGGCCGTCGTCGCGCAATTGCGCGACATGATCACCGAAGGGCTGCTTGCGCCCGGCGAGCGGCTCAACGAGCGCGTGCTGTGCGAGCAGCTCGGCATCTCGCGCACGCCGCTGCGCGAGGCGTTCAAGGTGCTGGCGACCGAAGGGCTGATCGTCCTGCTGCCCAACCGCGGCGCGCAAGTCGCGAAAATGAGCCGCGACGAAGTCGTGCACACGTTCCAGGTGATGGGCGCGCTCGAAGGACTGTCGGGTGAACTGGCCTGCGCACACATCACCGAAGCGCAACTCGCCGAGTTGCGCGAACTGCAGCGGCGGATGGCCGCGTGCCACCGCAGGCGCGACCTGCCCGGCTACTACCGATTGAACCGGGCGATCCACGAGCGCATCAACGAGGCGGCCCGCAACCCGGTGCTGACGCAGGTCTATCGGACGGTCAACGCACGGCTGCACGCGTTGCGCTTCCGCTCCAACTTCGACCGCAGGAAGTGGGACGCCGCGCTCGCCGAGCACGAGCGCATGATCGAGCTGCTCGAAGCGCGTGACGGCGAAGCGATGCGCAAGCTGCTGGTCGAGCACCTCGCGCACACGTGCGCGGCCGCGGTGCTCGCGCTGATGGAAGTCGAGCGACCGGCCTCGCGTTCGGCCGACGGCCGCGCGCGCACACCGCGCGGCAACGGCGCGGCGGCGCGGCCGACGGCGGCGCGACACTCGCTCGCCGCGCGCGCAGGCAGCAAAGGCGCGGCCGGGCCCGCGCGTCGGATCGGCGGACGCCGCGCATGAACTCCACGGTCGCCGACAAGGCGCCGCCGGCGCGGCGCATGTTCTTGCAGCCGTCGCTTGCGCGCACCGACCTGGCGCATCGGCTGCGCCGTGCGGTGCGCGGCGAAGTGCTGTTCGACGCCGCTTCGCGCGGGCGCTATTCGACCGACGCGTCGATCTATCAGGTCGAGCCGATCGGCGTGCTGATCCCGCGCGACGAAGACGACCTGCGCGCCGCGCTCGACATCTGCCGCGAGTTGAAGGTGCCGATCCTGCCGCGCGGCGGCGGCAGCAGCCAGTGCGGGCAGACCGTCGGCCGCGCGCTGGTGATCGACTGCAGCAAGCACCTGGACCGCGTGATCGCGTTCGACAAGGACGCCGCCACCGTCGAAGTGCAGCCGGGAATCGCGCTCGACGCGTTGAACGCGACGCTCAAACCGCACGGTCTGTGGTTTCCGGTGGACGTCTCCACTTCCGCGCAGGCCACGCTCGGCGGCATGGCGGGCAACAACTCGTGCGGCTCGCGCAGCCTGCGCTTCGGCACCATGCGCGACAACGTGCGCGCGATCGACGCGCTGCTCGCCGACGGCACCGACGAGTTCTTCGGCCCGTTCGGCGTCGACGCCGGCCGGCCGCTGCGCTCGGCACGGGCTGCGAAGCTCGTCACCGCGCTGTTCGAGATCGGCGCGCGCGAACGCGGCGAAATCGAGCGCGTCTGGCCGACCGTGATGCGGCGCGTCGGCGGCTACAACCTCGACGTGTTTCATTGCCGCAGCGAACGGCCGTACACCGCGGACGGCTCGGTCAATCTCGCGCACCTGCTGGTCGGCAGCGAAGGCACGCTGGCGCTGTTCCGTCGCCTGCATCTGAAGCTCGCGCCGCTGCCGGCGCACAAGGTGCTCGGCGTCGTGAACTTCCCGACCTTCTACGCGGCGATGGATTCGGCGCAGCACATCGTCAAGCTCGCGCCGACGGCGGTCGAACTGGTCGACCGCACGATGATCGACTTGTCGCGAGCGAACCCCGCGTTCGCGCCGACGATCGACAAAGCCCTGATCGGCGAGCCGCAGGCGATCCTGCTCGTCGAGTTCGCCGGCGACGACCGCGCGGCACTGCTCGCGCGGCTGAAGCGGCTCGTCGAGCTGATGGGCGATCTCGGACTTGCGGGAAGCGTCGTCGAGATGACCGATGCCGGCGCGCAGAAGGCGCTGTGGGAAGTGAGGAAGGCGGGGCTCAACATCATGATGTCGATGCGCGGCGACGGCAAGCCGGTGTCGTTCATCGAGGACTGCGCGGTGCCGCTCGAACATCTGGCCGAGTACACCGCTCGGCTGACCGACGTGTTCGCCAGGTACGGCACCAAGGGTACCTGGTACGCGCACGCGAGCGTGGGCACGCTGCACGTGCGGCCGATTCTGGACATGCGGCGCGACGGCGCGGCGAAGATGCGCGCGATCGCCGAGGAGGCCTCCGCGCTCGTGCGCAGGTTCAAAGGCGCGTACTCGGGCGAGCACGGCGACGGGCTCGTGCGCAGCGAATGGGTGGCGTGGCAGTTCGGCCCGCGCATCACGCGCGCATTCGAGCAGATCAAGGACCTGTTCGATCCCGACGGCCTGATGAATCCCGGCAAGATCGTGCGGCCGTCGAAGATGGACGACGCCGCCCTGTTCCGCTTCAAGCCGGGTTACGCGATCCAGCCGTTGCGCACGGCGCTCGACTGGTCGGCGTGGAACGTACACAACGATCACCGCACCGAAGAAACGACGCCACCCGGTACCGGTGACGATCCGGCGCAGGGATTCGGCAAGGCGGTCGAGATGTGCAACAACAACGGCCATTGCCGCAAGTTCGACGCCGGCACGATGTGCCCGAGTTTTCGCGCCACACGCGATGAACGGCACGTCACGCGCGGCCGCGCCAACACGCTGCGGCTGGCGCTGTCCGGCCAGCTCGGCACCGACGCGTTCACGTCGGACGAGATGTTCGCGACGATGGATCTGTGCGTGAGCTGCAAGGGCTGCCGCCGCGAATGCCCGACCGGCGTCGACATGGCGAAGATGAAGGTCGAGTTCCTTCATCACTACAAGCGCAAACACGGCCTGACGCTGAAGGACCGGCTCATCGCGTATCTGCCGCGCTACGCGCCGTGGGCGGCGCGGTTGCCGTGGCTGGCGAACGCGCGTGAATGGCTGCCCGGCGCGAAAGCGCTCGGCGAACGATGGCTCGGACTGTCCGCGCGGCGGTCGTTGCCGCGCTGGCGCAGCGACACCTTCCTGCGCGATGCGCCGCGCGGGCATGCGGACGACGCCGACGTCGTGCTCCTCGTCGACACGTTCAACAACTACTTCGAGCCGGAGAACGCCCGTGCGGCGCTCGCGGTGCTGAAGGCCGCCGGAGTCCGCGTCCACGTGGCGCGCGCGGCGGCGGACGATTCGGAGACGACGCGCCCGCTGTGCTGCGGGCGGACCTTCCGCGCGGCGGGCCGCGTCGCCGAAGCCAAGCGCGAAGCGCGCCGGCTGCTCGCGGCGCTCGCGCCGTTCGTCGAACGCGGCGTGCCGGTCGTGGGGCTGGAGCCGTCGTGCCTGCTCGGGCTGCGCGACGAGTACCTGGTGATGGGGCTGGGCGAGACCGCGGACGAGCTGGCGGCGATCGCGCTGACGATCGAGGAATACCTCGCGCGCGAGCACGCTGCCGGCCGCTTGCGGCTCAACCTCAAGCCGCTGCCGCAATCACGCGCGCTCGTGCACGGCCACTGCCATCAGAAGGCGTTCGACGCGATGAAACCCGTCGAGGCGGTGCTGCGGCTGATCCCGGACCTGAAGGTCGAAACGATCGAGTCGACCTGCTGCGGCATGGCCGGCAGCTTCGGCTACGAAGCCGCGCACCACGGCGTTTCGATGAGGATGGCGGAGCTGTCGCTGCTGCCCGCCGTCCGCGCCGCCGGCAAAGATACGCTCGTCGTCGCCGACGGGACGAGCTGCCGCCATCAGATCGCCGACGGCGCCGCGCGCGATGCGCTGCACGTCGCGCGCGTGCTCGAACGCGCGCTGTCGCGCCGATGATTGCGAGTCGTTCCCGCCGAACCCTTCGACAGCCTCGGGGCGAACGGTGCGCCCTGCGCGATGCCCTCGGCCGACGGCGTCAGTACCCCGCGGCCAGACCGTCGCGCCGCGCATCGCTCGCGGCGACGTAGCCTTCGATCGCGGGATCGCCGAGGCGCCAGATGAACTGGCCGGCGCCGTAGTCCATGTAGCTGTCCTCGACTTTCGCGATCCGGTGGCCGCGGCGCGCGAGTTCGTCGCGCACCGCGGCGGGCATCGTCGGTTCGAGGTCGACCTTCACCCCCGAGTCCCACTTCCAGCGCGGCGCATCGCACGCCGCCTGCGGCTGCTGCCTGGCGAGCAGGATGCGCGTCAGGGTCTGAACGTGGCCCTGCGGCTGCATGTTGCCGCCCATCACGCCGAAGCTCATCACGGGTGCGCCGTCGCGCGTCAGGAACGCCGGGATGATCGTATGGAACGGCCGCTTGTGCGGGGCGACACAGTTCGGATGCGCGGGATCGAGCGAAAAACCGTAGCCGCGATTCTGCAGCGAGATGCCGTAGCCCGGAACGACCACGCCCGAGCCGAAGCCCATGTAGTTCGACTGGATGAAAGACACCATCATGCCGTTCGCATCGGCCGCCGACAGATAGATCGTTCCGCCCTTCGGCAGTGCGCCGGGCCCGAAGGCCTGCGCGCGCTTCATGTCGATCAGCCGCGCGCGCTGTGCGAGGTAGCCCGCGTCGAGCAGCTGCGCGGGTGTGCACGGCATCGCGCGCGGATCGGCGACGTAGGCGTAGGCATCGGCGAACGCGAGCTTCATCGCTTCGATCATCACGTGGTGCCAATCGGCGCTGTCGACCGCGAAGCTTTCGAGCGGCGTGTGCTTCAGGATCCCGAGGCACGCCGCCGCGGCGATGCCCTGTCCGTTCGGCGGGATCTCGTGCAGCTCGTGGCCGGCGAAGGACTGGACGATCGTGCCGACCCAGCCGTTGGCGCGAACGAAGTCCCAGTACGCGGCGAGATCGGCCGCAGCCAGCGCGCCGCCGGTCTCGGCGGCGAAGCGCGCGATCGCCGCGGCGATTTCGCCGCGGTAGAAGTCTTCGCCCTTGCTGCGCGCGACGAGCCGCAGCGTCTTTGCCGCGCCGGGCAGAACGAAGTGCTCGCCGACTTCCGGCGCGCGCCCGCGCGGCATGAAGTGCTCGGCGAATCCCGGGTAGTCCTTCAGGATCGGCTCGGCGAGCTTCCATTTCGATTGCGTGACCGGGCTCACCGCGAACCCGCGCTCGGCATATTCGATCGCGGGCGAGAGCACGTCCTCGAAAGGCAGCAGACCGAGCCGACCGTGCAGCAGCGCCCAGCCGGCGACCGCACCGGGAACCGTGACCGCATCCCAGCCGCGCATCGGTCGCTTGTGTGCGGCGTCGGGTCCGTACTTGCGCCGGAAGTAGTCGAGCGTCCACGCAGCGGGAGCGAACCCGCTCGAGTTCAGCCCGTGCAGCCGCTGTCCGTCCCAGACGATCGCGAAGCAGTCCGAGCCGAACCCGTTGCTGCACGGTTCGGTCATCGCGATGACGGCCGCCGCGGCGAT
>JBKBSH010000090.1:0-7767 GCA_046291795.1 Burkholderiaceae bacterium
ATATGTCTCGGCCCTGCGGCTGCGTGCGCCTAGCCAGCGGGCCGCTCGCGACGAAATCTTCACAACTTCTCAGACGATTCGCTCGAGCAGCAGCACCGCGAAGAACAGCAGCGCGGCCGCAATGGCGAGCCTGAACAGCAGCCAGGCCCAGCCAAGGTACTTGCGGTTTCCGGTGATGATGAACGCCGCCGCACACAGCACGACGGCGATCGCGAAAATGGCGAGCAGCGCGCGGAACAATGGCATCGCGCGCGTTCAGGCCGCCGCGTTTTGCAGCCGGAACGCCGCGGGCGCGGCGCCGGGATCGTCGAAGGTCACGACTTCGTAGGCGGTTGCGTCGGCGAGCAGCGCGCGCAGCAGCCGGTTGTTCAGCGCGTGGCCGGACTTGTGCGCGACGTAGGCGCCGATCAGCGGCCGCCCGAGCGTATACATGTCGCCGATCGCATCGAGGATCTTGTGCTTGGCGAACTCGTCGCCCGAGCGCAATCCGTCGACGTTCAGCACGCGGTACTCGTCCATGACGATCGCGTTCTCGAAGCTGCCGCCCATGCCGAGGCCGGCAGCGCGCAGCGCCTCGACCTCGTTGACGAAGCCGAAGGTGCGGGCGCGCGCCACCGATACGACGTACGGTTCACGTGCGAAGTCGACCTCGACGTCCTGCTCGGTCGCGTCGATCGCCGGATGGCTGAAGTCGATCGAGAAGCGCAGTTTGAAGCCGAAATGCGGCTCGAGCCGCACCCACTTGTCGCCGTCGCGTACTTCGACCGGTTTCAGCACGCGAACGAACCGCTTGGGTGCGTTCTGTTCGACGATGCCCGCCGACTGGATCAGGAAAACGAAGCTCGCCGCACTGCCGTCCATGATCGGAATCTCGGACGCGTCGACATCGACGTAGCAGTTGTCGATGCCCAGCCCGGCGAGCGCGCTCATCAGGTGCTCGACGGTGGCGATCCGAACGTCGCCCCTGCCGAGCGTGGTCGCCATGCGCGTGTCGACCACCGCGTCGGCCGTCGCCGCGATGTCGACCGGCGGTTCGACATCGACCCGGCGGAACACGATGCCCGTGTCCGCAGCGGCCGGCCGCAGCACCAGTTCGACCTTGGTGCCGCTATGCATCCCGATACCCACGGTGCGGGCGATCTGCTTGAGCGTTCGCTGCTTCAACATGGCGGCGGGATTGTAGCCCGCGCATTGTGCAGTGCGTCGAGCGTTCGCCGCACACGCCCCGCACAATGCGCGCGCTCCAGCGCGACGCCCGCAAGAGGGCCGACGAGGAAACCATGAACGATTCCGCGAACACACGAACGGACGCGCGGCGCCCCGCGAATCCGACGCCCTTTCCGAAGATCCGGCGGGTGACCCTGAGCGCGCCGCTGCGCTGGGTCGCTGCGGGTTGGCGCGACCTCAGGCGCGCGCCGGCAGCGAGCTGCTCTTACGGTGCGGCTTTCGCGCTGATGGGCTGGCTCATCTATCTCGTTTTCAGCCACGCCTACCAGTACGTGTCGGCGCTGACCGCCGGCTTCCTGCTGGTCGGCCCTTTCGTCGCCACCGGCTTGTACGACATCAGCCGGCGTCTTGCACACGGCGAGCCGGTCGCGCTGCGACCGACATTGACGGCGTGGAAAACGAACGTCACCGCGTTCAGCCTGTTCGCGCTCGTGCTGACGGTGATCCTTCTGGTCTGGGCGCGCGCTTCGCTCGTGACTTTCGCGCTGTTCTTCTCGACAGGCATGCCGACGCTCGCCGGATTCCTGCGGCAGGTCGTCAGCCTCGAGCATCTCGACTTCGTCCTCGTCTATCTCGCCGTCGGTCTCGCCTTCGCCGCGATCGTTTTCGCCGTCAGCGTCGTGTCGGTGCCGATGATGCTCGACCGCGGCACCGACACGATCGTCGCCGCGCTCGCCAGCGTGCGCGCGCTCGCGGAGAACCCGGCCCCGCTCCTTTTCTGGGCCGTGCTGATCGTGCTGCTGATCGGCGCGGGCTTCGCGACGCTGTTCATCGGACTCGTCGTCACCGCGCCGATCGTCGGCCACGCCACCTGGCACGCGTACCGGGACCTGGTCGCGAGCGACACGTGATCCGCTGACCGTCGTCCGACCGACGGTCGCCGTCGCTGCGCCCAAGCGCATGCGCGAAACGAAGTACCGCCGACGATCCCGAGCCTAGTCCGCCTGCTTGCGCAGGAACGCCGGAATGTCGTAGCGATCGGTGCCGCTGTCTTCCATCGCGGCCACGCGCGCTGCGGCGCTCTCGCGTCCGGTGCGCCAGACCGCCGGAACCTCGAGATGCCCGTAGTCGGCGGACTGCGGCGCCGGTGCGACCGCGACCGGTGCGTTGTCGGTGCCCGTCTTGACGACCGTGAACGGCGCCTTCTTCGACGCCGCACGGCCCAGTCCGGTGGCGACCACGGTCACGCGCAGGTCGTCGCCCATCGACTCGTCGCAGACGGTGCCGAAGATCACGGTCGCGTCGTCGGCGGCAAAGGCGCGGATCGTGTTCATCACCTCGCGCGTCTCCTTCATCTTCAGTGAACTGCTCGCCGTGATGTTGACCAGCACGCCGCGTGCGCCGGACAGATCCACGCCTTCGAGCAGCGGGCTGGCGACCGCCTGCTCGGCCGCCACGCGCGCGCGGTCCAGTCCGCCGGCGGTCGCGGTGCCCATCATCGCCTTGCCGTGCTCGCTCATCACGGTCTTGACGTCCTCGAAGTCGACGTTGACGAGCCCGGGAATGTTGATGATCTCGGCGATGCCCGCGCAGGCGTTGTGCAGCACGTCGTCGGCGGCGCGGAAGCACTCGCTCATTGCGGCGTCCTCGCCGAGCACTTCCTCGAGCTTGTTGTTCAGGATCACGATCAGCGAATGGACCTTGTCCTCGAGCTCCTGCAGCCCCAGCTCGGCGATGCGCGCGCGCTTCGGTCCCTCGAATTCGAACGGCTTGGATACGACGGCGACGGTCAGGATCCCGAGCTCCTTGGCGACCTCGGCGACGACGGGCGCCGCACCGGTCCCGGTGCCGCCGCCCATGCCCGCGGTGATGAACACCATGTGCGCGCCGCGCAGCGCGTCGGCGATGCGGTCGCGCGCTTCTTCGGCCGCCTGTCGGCCGACCTCGGGCCGGCTGCCCGCCCCCAGCCCGGTCTTGCCGAGCTGGATGACGTTGCTCGCCAGCGAGCGCGCGAGCGCCTGATGGTCCGTGTTCGCGCAGATGAACTCCACGCCCTGCACGCCGCGGCGGATCATGTGGTCGACCGCGTTGCCGCCCGCGCCGCCGACCCCGATGACCTTGATGATCGTGCCCGTCGTTTCCGTCTCGAGAATCTCGAACGCCATTTCTGCCTCCTGAATCGATTGAACTCAATGCACCGATACCGAAACGCGCAATGTCAACGGTGAGGCGGATTGCGCTTGTTCCTCACCCTTGACAGTGCACGCTTCCCCTAAAAGTTGCCGACGATCCACTCCTTCATCCGCCTCAGCGTCTGCCGGAACGATCCCGTTTGCGCCGCCACCTTGCGCCCGCGCAGCCGCTGCGAATGCGCCTCGATCAGCAATCCCATCACGGTCGCGAAGCGCGGGTTCCTGACCACGTCGGCGAGCGCTGCGTCGTAGTGCGGCCAGCCGATCCGCGCCGGCTTCAGGAACACGTCCTCGGCCAGCTCGCCGATGCCGGGCAGCAGACTCGTTCCGCCGGTGAGCACGACCCCCGACGACAGCAGCTCCTCATAGCCCGATTCGCGAATGACCTTCTGCGTCAGCGTGAACAGCTCCTCGACGCGCGGCTCGATCACCGCCGCGAGCGCTTGCCGCGACAGCAGCCGCGGTGCGCGATCGCCGATGCCCGGGATCTCGATCTTCTCGTTCGGATCGGCGAGCACTTCCTTGGCCACACCGTAGCGCAGCTTGATCTCCTCCGCGTCCGGGATCGGCGTTCGCAGCGCCATCGCGATGTCGTTGGTGATCTGGTCGCCGGCGATCGGGATCACCGCGGTGTGGCGGATCGCGCCGCCCGTGAAGATCGCGATGTCGGTCGTTCCGCCGCCGATGTCGACCAGCGCGACGCCGAGCTCCTTTTCGTCGGGCGTGAGCACCGCCATCGACGACGCGAGCGGCTGCAGCATCAGATCCCGCACCTCGAGCCCGCAGCGGCGCACGCACTTGATGATGTTCTGCGCGGCGCTGACGGCGCCGGTGACGATGTGCACGCGCACCTCGAGCCGCACGCCACTCATGCCGAGCGGTTCGCGGATGTCCTCCTGGCCGTCGACGATGAACTCCTGCGTCAGCACGTGCAGCACCTGCTGGTCGGTCGGGATGTTCACCGCGCGCGCGGTTTCGATCACGCGCGCGACGTCGGCCGCCGAGACCTCGCGATCCTTGATCGCGACCATGCCGCTCGAATTGAAGCTCCTGATGTGGCTGCCGGCGATGCCCGTGTAGACCTCGCCGATGCGGCACGCCGCCATCAGCTCGGCTTCTTCCAGCGCGCGGCGGATCGACTGCACGGTCGCCTCGATGTTGACGACCACGCCCTTGCGCAGCCCCTCGCTGGCGGCCTGCCCGAGGCCGATCACCTGGAAGCGGCCGTCGGCGAGCAGCTCGGCGACGGCGGCGACGACCTTCGACGTGCCGATGTCGAGGCCGACGATCAGATCCTTCGTTTCCGTTCTCATCATCTCTTTTCGGCGGCGACGGCGAAGCCGTTCGGGTAGCGCGCGTCGATCCGCGCGGGCGGTCCCGGAAGGCGCGCCAGCACCTGCGGATAGTGGGCGACGATCGCGGCGATGCGCCTGGCCAGCACCCCCGGCGGGTCGTCGCGCCCCAGCTCGAACCGCGGACCGGCGACGTCGCCCGCGCTCGTCTCGATCGACCACGCGGCGCGCTCGGTGACGCGCACTGCGTCGATCGTCAACGCGAGCGGCGCGAGCAGCGCACCGAACTCGTAGAAACGTCGTGCCGCCTCGGCGGCGTACTCGGCCGGACCGTCGAACTGCGGCAGCGGTCCGTACAGCTCCGCCTCCGCGACGTTGGCGACGAACAGCCGCCCGCGGTCGGACAGGATCCGGCCGTCGCCCCAGACGCCGAGCGCGCGATGCTCGGTCAGCGTCACGACGAGCCGATCCGGCCAGGCGCGGCGCACCGAAGCGGCCGCCACCCACGGCACCGTTTCGAACACGCGCTGCGCCTCGTCGAGCCTCATCGTGAAGAAGTTGCCGCGCAGCCGCCCCGCGACCGCGGCGCGTATCGCCGCGCCGCTGACGTGCTGCAATTCGCCGCGCACCTCGATGCGGCGCAGGTCGAACCACGGCCGCTGCGCGACCCACAGTGCCGCGCCGCCCGCGGCCAGTGCGAGCGCCGCCGCGAGAAGCGCGCGCGCCCCCATCTCGATCGCGCGAGCCGCGGTCATGCGGCCACCTCCAGCCGCGCCGACGAGAGGATTTCGAGCACGAGGTCCTCGTAGCTCAGACCGACCGCGCGCGCGGCGATCGGCACCAGCGAGTGGCTCGTCATTCCCGGCGACGTGTTCAGCTCGAGCAGGTACGGCCGGTCGCCTTTCGGGTCGGTGCGCAGCATCAGGTCCACACGGCCCCAGCCGCGCGCGCCGAGCGCGTTGTACGCGCGCACGCACAGCCGCTCGATCTCGCGCGCGAGCCAGTCGTCGATCGGCGCGGGACAGAGGTACTGCGTCTGCCCGGAGAAATACTTCGCCTGGTAGTCGTAGTTCTCGGCCGGCGCCCGGATCTCGATCAGCGGCAGCGCGCGCGCGGTCGCGCCTTCGCCGAGGATCGCGCAGGTCAGCTCGCGACCGTGGATCAGCTCTTCGATGACGACGCGGTCGTCGTAGCGCACGGCCGTCTCGAACGCCGTCGCCAGTTCGTTGCCGTCGTGCCGCGTGACTTTGGTGATGCCGATCGTCGAGCCTTCGCGCGCCGGCTTGACGATCAGCTCGTCGCCGAGCTCGGCGACGACGCGCTTCCAGTCGGTGTCGGCGTGCGCCACGCGCCAGGCCGGCGTCGGCAGGCCCTCCGACGCCCAGATGCGCTTGGCGGTGAGCTTGTCGATCGCGATCGCCGACGCCTGCACGCCGCTGCCGGTGTACGGGACGCGCAGCATCTCGAGCACGCCCTGGATCGTCCCGTCCTCGCCGAAGCGGCCGTGCAGCGCGATGAAGGCGCGGTCGAATTTCGCCGCCTCCAGTTCGGCCAGCGTCTGCGTGCCGGGATCGAACGCGTGCGCATCGACGCCGCGCGAGCGCAGTGCGGCGAGCACGCCGGTGCCGGACATGATCGACACCTCGCGCTCGGACGAACGCCCGCCGAACAGCACGCCGACCTTGCCGAACGACTTGGGGTCGTACACGGTCATGAACTTCGCTCCAACAGCTTGGCCGGCACGCCGCCGATCGAGCCGGCACCCATCGTGATCACCACGTCGCCCGGCTGCGCGGCGGCACGGATCGCCGCGGGCATGTCTTCGATCGACTCGACGAAGACCGGCTCGACCTTGCCCGCGACGCGCACCGCGCGCGCGAGCGAGCGCCCGTCGGCGGCGATGATCGGCGCTTCGCCCGCGGGATACACGTCGGCGAGAAGCAGTGCGTCGACCGTCGACAGCACCTTGACGAAGTCCTCGAAGCAGTCGCGCGTGCGCGTGTAGCGGTGCGGCTGGAACGCCAGCACGATCCTGCGCCCCGGGAATGCACCGCGCGCGGCCGCAATCGTTGCGGCCATCTCGACCGGGTGGTGCCCGTAGTCGTCGATCAGCGTGAAGCTGCCGCCTTCGATCGCGACGTCGCCGTGGCGCGCGAAGCGGCGGCCCACACCCGTGAACTTCGCGAGCGCCTCGAGGATCGGCGCGTCGGGCAGATCGAGCTCGGTCGCCACCGCGATCGCCGCCAGCGCGTTCTGCACGTTGTGCCGTCCCGGCAGGTTCAGCCGCACGTCGAGCGCGGGCGCGCCCTCGCGCAACGCCTTGAAGCGCATCGCCGTGCCGCTGGCTTCGACGTCGGTCGCGCGCACCTGCGCTTCGGCCGAAAACCCGTAAGTCGTCACGCGCTTGGATACGAACGGCACGATCTCGCGCACGTGCGCGTCGTCGATGCACAGCACCGCGGTGCCGTAGAAGGGCAGCCGCGACACAAACTCGACGAAAGCCTGCTTGAGCCGTGCGAAGTCGTGGCCGTACGTCTCCATGTGGTCGCTGTCGATGTTCGTCACGACCGCCATCACGGGCATCAGATTCAGGAAGCTGGCGTCGGACTCGTCGGCCTCGACGACGATGTAGTCGCCGGTGCCGAGCCGCGCGTTCGCGCCGGCGGAGTTCAGCCGGCCGCCGATCACGAAGGTCGGATCGAGACCGCCCGCGGCGAGCACGCTCGCGACCAGGCTCGTCGTCGTCGTCTTGCCGTGCGTGCCGGCGATCGCGATGCCCTGCTTGAGCCGCATCAGCTCGGCGAGCATCACCGCGCGCGGAACGACCGGGATGCGCTTCGCACGCGCTGCGATCACTTCGGGGTTGTCGGGCCGCACCGCGGTCGACACGACGATCGCGTCGGCGCCGGCGATGTTTTCCGCCGCGTGGCCGAGCGCCACCTTCGCGCCGAGCTGCGCGAGCCTGCGCGTGGCCGCGCTGTCGGCCACGTCCGAGCCGCTGACCGCATAGCCGAGGTTCAACAGCACCTCGGCGATGCCGCTCATGCCCGAGCCGCCGATGCCGACGACGTGCACACGGCCGAGCGAGTCAGGCAGAACGAGAGAGGGGTCGGGCT
>JBKBSH010000091.1:0-7749 GCA_046291795.1 Burkholderiaceae bacterium
GGTGCGGGCCGCCACGTCCAGTACGGCTTCCAGGTCCGCGGCGTCAACGTCTGGTTCACCGACACCGCCCCCTTCGGCAACGCCGTCATCGCCACCGGCATCCCCTCCCCCGCCGCGATGGGCCTCGGCATCCTCGGCCTCATCACCGCCGCCGTTCTGACGCTCTAGCCGAGGCCGCGCGGGCTCGCGACCGCGTTCGCCGCCTTGCCGACGCTGGCCGCCGCGGTCGATCTGCTGGGCCGCGCGCGCGCCGCCGCCGGCGCCACGCTGACCGGCTTCGAGCTGATGTCCGATGCATGCCTGGCGACGGTCGCCGACGAGCTGCCGCACCTGCCGCAGCCGCTGCGGGGAACGGCGCCGTGGTTCGTGCTGATCGAGCTGTCGGACCACGAGGGCGAGACGCATGCGGCCGCCACGCTCGAATCCCTGCTCGGCGCCGCGCTCGAGGCGGGTGTCGTCGGCGACGCGGTCGTCGCGCAATCGCTCGTCGAGGCGCGCGCGCTGTGGGCGCTGCGCGAAGCGATCCCGGAAGCGCACGCGCGCATCGGCGGCAACGTCAAGCACGACATCGCGCTGCCGGTGTCGGCGATCCCCGGGTTCGTCGAGCGGACCAATGCCGCGCTCGCCGCGCGTTTTCCGTGGATACGGCCGTACACCTTCGGCCACCTGGGCGACGGCAACCTCCACTACAACTTCGGCACGCAACCCGGCGTTCCGATCGCGCAGGCCTTCGCCGAGGAAGCCGCGATCAACCGCATCGTGCACGACGCGGTGGCCGCCTGCGGCGGATCGATCAGCGCCGAACACGGGTTGGGGCAGCTCAAGCGCAACGAGATCGTCCGCTACAAATCGCCGGTCGAACTGGCGCTGATGCGGCGGATCAAGCAGGCGATCGATCCGCTGGGCCTGATGAACCCCGGCAAGGTGCTTTGAGCGCGGTGGCAGCCGCGCCTACACTGCCGCCCATGCCTACCCTGCTTCGTCCGGCGCTGGCCTGCTGCGCCGTGTTGCTCACTGCCGGCGCCGCGCACGCGCAGGCGATCCAGCGCTGCGAAGGCGGCGGCACGGTCACCTACTCGAACGGACCCTGCCCGCCGGGCACACAGTCGGCCCGTACGCTCGCGCCTGGCGCACCGCCGGATACCGACGACGCAAAGGCCGCGCGCGAACGCGCGCAGCGCGACGCGCGCGAGCTCGCCCGCATCGAGCGCGAGCGCAAGGCCGAAGAAGCGCGCGCCGAAAAGCAGCGGCAGGCGAACGCCAAGAAGGACGAGGCGAAGGCGCGCGAATGCCGCAAGCTCGCGTTGCGGCTCGATCAGGCGAGGGACGCGCTGGCGCGCGCCACCCTCGCCAGGCGCGCGGAGGCCGAACGCAAGGCGCGGCGCGCCGAAGAGCAGTACGAGCTGCAATGCCGCCAAGGCTGATCCCGCGCGGGGATCCGCGGCGCCGACCCGTCCGTCAGGTCGCCCGGCCGAGCGAGCGGACAGCGGGCTAAACTGGGTTTGATCCGCCGCCGGGCAAGTCAGTGCCAAGGGAGATCGAAATGCCGCCAGCCAACGACCGAATCCGTCCGGAAAAGCGCCGCCCGGCCTTCGGCGCGATCGCCGCCCTAGCCTGCCTTCTTGCCACACCCGTGGCGTTTGCCAACAACGTGCAGCGTTGCGAGGACGCTGCCGGCCGCGTCACCTACTCGAACGAGACCTGCCCGCCCGGAACGCAGAAAAGCCGCGCGGTCGATACGTCGCAGCCGGTCGAAACCGACGCCAAGGGCGCGCCCGCGGAAGGAAAGGACGCGCCCCGCACCGTGCGCGTGCAGCGCACGCCGACGCCTGCACAGGCCGTCGCGGTCAACAAGGATGGGCTGTGCCGCGAACTCGCCACGCGCGTGAACTACGCACGGCGCGACCTCGACACGGCCGCACCTCAGCAACGCGCCTCGGCCGAACTGGCGATGCGCCGCGCCCAGGAAGACTACGACCTGGAGTGCAAGACGCAGTGAAGCCTTGGCGCGCCGGGGCTCAGGCCGCGGCGCACTCTGACCGGTGAGCGGCGAAGACGTGCGCGGCTGCGGCGAGCGCACCGGCGCCTTCGCGGGCGAGAAACTCCGGATCGCTCAGCATGCGGCGCCACGCGCGCGCGCCCGGCCGCCCGAGATAGAGGCCGAGCATGTGACCGACGATCTGGCGCGGCGCATCGCCGGCCGCGACGCGCCGCGCCAGATATGCGGCCATCGATTCGACGACTGCCTCGCGCGGCGGGGGCGGCGTCGGATCGCCGAACAGCTCGGCGTCGACCGCGGCCAGCAGATACGGATCGCGATAGGCGGCGCGGCCGAGCATCACGCCGTCCAACTGTCGCAGCTCGGCTTTCGCCCGCGCCAGCGATTCGATGCCGCCGTTGAGCACGAACGTCGCGTCGGGAAAGTCGCGCTTCAGGCGATGGACGACCGCGTAGCGCAGCGGCGGCACTTCGCGGTTTTCCTTCGGGCTCAGACCCTTCAGCCAGGCGTTGCGCGCGTGCACGATGAACACGCGGCAGCCCGCGTCGAACAGGGCGCCGACGAAGTCGCCGACGAAGCCGTAGTCGTCGTTGCGGTCGATGCCGATGCGGCTCTTGACCGTCACCGGGATCGACACTGCGTCCCGCATCGCCCCGACGCAATCGGCGACGAGCCGCGGCTCGGCCATCAGGCAGGCGCCGAAGGCACCGCGCTGCACGCGCTCCGAAGGACAGCCGCAGTTCAGGTTGATCTCGTCGTAGCCCCAGCGTTCGCCGAGGCGAGCGCACTGCGCCAGCTCGGCGGGTTCGCTGCCGCCGAGCTGCAGTGCGACCGGATGCTCGGCCGGATCGAAGTCGAGGTGCCGCGCCACGTCGCCGTGCAGCAGCGCGCCGGTGGTGATCATTTCCGTGTACAGCCGCGCGCGCTTCGACAGCGTGCGATGGAAAAAGCGGCAGTGCCGGTCGGTCCAGTCGAGCATCGGCGCCACGCAGAAGCGCCACGGGCTCACCGCTGCAGGATCCATTGGATGACGCTCTTTGCGACGAACCCGAGGATGCCGAAGGCGAGCACGAAGAACAGCACGAAGGTGCCGAACCGTCCGGCTTTCGAGTCGCGCGCGAGCTTCCAGATGATGAAGAGCATGAAGGCGATGAAGCCGCCCACGCCCCAGGTCATGCCGATGTCGGTGATCTGGCTTTCGGTCAGACCAAAGAGCGTGCCTTCGGCCATCGCTCACTCGTTGCGCAACGGCAGATCGGAAGCGTCGATCAGCGCGCGATACGCGTGCCAGGTCGCGTGACCGATCACCGGAACGGTGATCAGGAAGCCCATCATCGCGGTCGCGATCGACAGCGACGTCGCGACCAGGATCACGAGCGCCCAGACGAGCATCGGGCCCGGGTTGTCGCCGACTGCGCGCACGCTGGCCAGCAGCGCGGCCGTCAGCCCGATTCGCCGGCCGAGCAGCAGCGGCGGCGAAACGGCCGTGATCGAGAAAACGATCGCCACGCCCAGCCCGCCGAGGACCGCCCACAGCAAGAACAGCATGTTGCCCTGCTCGATCGCCGCATAGCGCAGGAAGTCGAGCGGCCCGCGCAGCGGCACCTTGACGAACAGCTTGAACAGGATCGCGGAGCCGACCACCCACAGCGTGCCGAGCACCGACAGCAGCAGACCGAGTTGGACGAGCTGCCAGGTCCCGCGCCGCCACGCGGCGATCGCATGCGACAGACCCGGCGACTCGCCGCGCCCGATGAGCCGGCTCAGTTCGTACAGCCCGGTCACCACGATCGGTCCGACGATCACGAAACCCGAGAACGCGCCCGGCGCAAGCCACCAGTACCCGAAGGAAATCGCCAGCACGACCCAGCCGCCGACGGCGACGAAAGCGCCGTGCACGAGCCCCGCGCCCGGACAGCGGCGGAAGTCGCGCCAGCCGAGCGCGAGCCACCGCAGCGGCGCGCCGATCGGCACCGTTCGCACGCGGACCGTTCCGGTTCCGGCCATGGCGCGAGCTTAGCCGATGCGATTCGCGCGCGCGCCGCGCGCGGCGACTTCGTTGAAGACGAGTGCCGCGAGCACGACGGCACCCCCCACGAGCGTCGACGGAGACGGAACTTCGCCTGCGCCGAGCCAGGCCCAAAGCGGACCGAGCAGCACTTCGAGCATCGCGAGCAGCGCGACTTCGGCGGCCGCCAGGTGCCGCGCCGCGGCCACCATCAGCATGCACGGCAGGCCGAGCTGGAAAAAACCGAGCAGCGCCAGCAGCAGCACGTCGCGCGGCTCCGCGCGAAACGGCAACGCGAACGGCAGCATCAGCAACGCGGACAGCACGCCGCCGATGAAAACCGCCGGAATCAGGTCGACCGAATCGCCGCGCTTTTTCAGCGTGACGACGTTGATCGCCGACGCCAGCGGAACGCCGAATGCGATCGCCATGCCTGCCACCTGCCGGTCTGCCTCGAAGCGCAGACCGCCGGCGAACATCCAGGCGATGCCGACGGCGGCAGCCGCGATCGCGACCCAGGTGCGCGCCGGCACCGCCGCGCGCAGGACGGCCCATGCAAGCAGCGCCGTCGTCAACGGCGCGACCGCCAGCACGATCAGCGTGTTGGCGACCGTCGTCAGCGTCAGCGCGAGCATGAAGCAGCAGAACATCGCGCTCCACATCAGCCCGGACAGCAGCCCGGCGGCGCCGGAGCGGGCGACGCTGCCGACGAGGTCGCGCTTGAACAAAGCGAGGTAGCCGCCGACGAAGATCGCGGCGAAGACGCTGCGCCACAGCGTGATCTCGAAGCGGCCGTGCTGCTGCAGCTCGGGCGAGAGCTGCCTCGTGACCACGCCGGCGATGCTCCACAGCACCGGCGCGACGACCATCAGCGCGAGCGCGCGCCGACGCGCGCGCTGCGGTACGCCGTCGCTCACGCCGCCTCGCGCTCGGCGCGCTTGCGCTCGTGCTCCTTCAGGAAGCGCTTGCGCAGCCGGATGCTCTGCGGCGTGACCTCGACCAGTTCGTCGTCGGCGATGAACTCGACCGCGTATTCGAGCGTCAGTTTGATCGGCGGCACGAGATCGATGTGCTCGTCCTTGCCGGCCGCGCGGATGTTGGTCAGTTTCTTCTCGCGGATCGGGTTGACCACCAGATCGTTGTCGCGCGAGTGGATGCCGATGATCATGCCTTCGTAGACCTTGTCGCCGGGGCTCACGAACATTCGGCCGCGCTCCTGCAGCTTCCACAGCGCATAGCCGACGGCCTCGCCGTCGTCCTGACTGACCAGAACGCCGTTGCGACGCTCGCCGACCCCGCCCGGCTTCTCTGGCGCGTAGTCGTCGAAGATGTGGCTCATCAATCCGGTGCCGCGCGTGAGCGTCAGGAACTCGCCCTGGAAACCGATCAGCCCGCGCGCCGGGATCCGGTACTCGAGCCGCACGCGGCCACGGCCGTCCGGCTGCATGTCCTGCAGGTCGCCCTTGCGCCGGCCCAGTTCTTCCATCACCGCGCCCTGGTGCTGCTCTTCGATGTCGACGGTGAGAAGCTCGTACGGCTCGTGCCGAACTCCGTCGACCGTCTTGAAAAGCACGCGTGGCCGCGACACCGCGAGTTCGTAGCCTTCGCGCCGCATGTTCTCGATCAGGATCGTCAGGTGCAGCTCGCCGCGGCCGGCGACCTCGAACACGGTCTCGTCGTCGGTCTCGCGCATGCGCATCGCGACGTTGGACTTCAGTTCGCGCTCGAGCCGTTCGCGGATCTGCCGGCTCGTCACGAACTTGCCCTCGCGGCCGGCGAGCGGGCTCGTGTTGACGCAGAAGTTCATCACCAGCGTGGGCTCGTCGACCTTGAGCAAGGGCAGCGCGTCGGGGGCGTCCGGCGGGCACAGCGTGCAGCCGATGCCGATGTCGTCGATGCCGTTGACGAGAACGATGTCGCCCGCCTGCGCTTCGTCGACGAGCCGGCGTTCGAGGCCTTTGAACTTGAGCACCTGGTTGATGCGGCCGCGCGTGGTCGGCGCGTTCTGGGCGCCCTCGGGTCCGTGCATCACGAGCACGTCCATTCCCGGGCGGATTCGGCCACGCGAGATGCGGCCGATGCCGATCTTGCCGACGTAGCTCGAGTAGTCGAGCGAGCAGATCTGCAGTTGCAGCGGCCCGTCGGGATCGTCGTCGCGCACGGGAACGTGCGCCAGGATCGCCTCGAACAGCGGCCGCATGTCGCCGCCGCGAACGTCGGGCGTCGTTCCGGCGTAGCCGTTCAGCGCGCTCGCGTAGATCACCGGGAAGTCGAGCTGATCTTCGGTCGCGCCGAGCTTGTCGAACAGGTCGAAGGTGGCGTTGACCACGTAGTCGGGCCGCGCGCCGGGCCGGTCGATCTTGTTGACGACGACGATCGGTTTGAGTCCCTGCGCCAGCGCCTTGCGCGTGACGAAGCGCGTCTGCGGCATCGGCCCTTCGACCGCGTCGACGAGCAGCAGCACGCCGTCGACCATCGACAACACGCGCTCGACCTCGCCGCCGAAGTCCGCATGCCCGGGCGTGTCGACGATGTTGATGTGCGTACCCTCGTATTCGACCGCGCAGTTCTTGGCCAGGATCGTGATCCCGCGCTCGCGCTCCAGATCGTTCGAGTCCATCACGCGCTCGGCGATGTGCTGGTTGTCGCGAAACGTGCCCGACTGCGCGAGCAGCTTGTCGACGAGCGTGGTCTTGCCGTGGTCGACGTGGGCGATGATGGCGATGTTGCGCAGCGCGCGAGTCATGAGACAGTCCTGTTCGATTCGTCCGTCGCCCCGGCGCACGCCGGGGTCCAAGTATTCGTTGCGTCCGATCGGGTCTCGCCGGTCGCAGCCCGCGCCGGGCTGCGCGCCGGGCCGAGACGAAACCCTCAGCCGGGGCTTTGGCCTGCGATCAATCGGCACGGATTCAGCACGCCGCGCTCGTCCAGCTGGGCCAGGCCGAGCAGTCTCGCGCCCGGACCGTACACGCGGCGGCGTCCCGGCCCCCCGGGCAGCGCGCCGAGATCGAGCTGGCCGCCGTGCGCGAACAGCGCCGCCTGTCGATCGCCCAGATCGACGCGCGGCACGTCCTGCAGCAGCGTATCGACCGGCAGCAGCCACTCGCGCCGAACCGCCGCCGGCATCGCTTCGAGCGCAGCGAGCGCGACGGCGCGATCGAGCGTCATGCCGCCGACGCGAGTGCGCCGGAGCGCGGCCAGATGCGCTCCGCAGCCGAGCGCCGCGCCGATGTCCTCGGCGAGCGTGCGCACGTAAGTGCCCTTGCCGCAGACGATCGCGATGCGTGCGCGCGTGCCGTCGAAGTCGAGCAAGTCGATCCGCTCGACCCGGACGCTGCGCGCCGCACGCTCGATCTCGATGCCGCGGCGCGCGTACTCGTACAGCGGACGGCCGTCGCGCTTCAGCGCCGAGTGCATCGGCGGGGTCTGTTCGATGGTCCCGGTAAATCGCGCCAGCACCGCTTCGAGCTGCGCGCGTCCCACCGCGACCGGCCTCGTCTCGACGATCTCGCCCTCGGCATCGCCGGTGGTCGTGCGAACGCCCAGCGCGAGCGTCGCGTCGTACGCCTTGTCGGCCTCGAGCAGATCGGCGGAGAACTTCGTCGCTTCGCCGAAGACGAGCGGCAACAGCCCGGTCGCCATCGGGTCGAGCGTTCCGGTGTGACCGGCCTTGGCCGCGTTCAGCAGCCGGCGCGCCGCCTGCAGCGCGTGGTTGCTTGTGATGTTGCCCGGCTTGTCGAGC
>JBKBSH010000092.1:0-7735 GCA_046291795.1 Burkholderiaceae bacterium
GAACACCCAAGGGATCGCACGAAGGTCCTCGATCCGGCCGGTCGCCTTGCGCGACGCCGGGCGGCTGCCGATGTTGAGCTCCATGATCTCCGCGATCGGCGTGGCGCTGAAGAAGAACTCGGCGAAGCCCTCGGTCTCGTAGACGAGCGCGCGGTAAGCGCGATGCGCGTGCTGCGCGATCTCCTCGAGCGCCGCCTCGAAGTCCTCGTGCGCGTCGCGTGCGCCCGCATCGTTGAGCAGGCTCGCCTGCAGCACCGCGGAGACCAGCAGCTCCAGATGCCTGCGGCCGATGCGACGATCCGCATACTTCGCCTGGATGATCTCGCCCTGCTCGGTCAGGCGGATCCGCCCGCGCACGCTGCCCGGCGGCTGCGCGAGGATCGCCTCGAAGCTGGGCCCGCCGCCGCGCCCGACCGTGCCGCCGCGGCCATGGAACAGCCGCAACTGCACGCCGTGTTCCTCGAACACCCGCTGCAGCCGCTTGGTCGTCCGGTACAGCTGCCAGTTCGACGCGAGAAAACCGCCGTCCTTGTTGCTGTCCGAGTAGCCGAGCATCACCTCTTGCAGCGCGCGGCCGTGCTCCGTGGGGACGAGCAGATGGCGCAACCCGGGGTGCACGAGCAGGTCGTGCATGATCGCCGGCGCACGTTCGAGGTCGTCGATCGTCTCGAACAGCGGAACGATCATCAGCGCGCAGCGGCGCAGTTCGTTGCCGGTGAGCAGTCCCGCTTCCTTCTGCAGCAGCGCGACCTCGAGCAGGTCGCTCAGCGTCTCGGTGTGCGAAACGATGTGCTTGTCGATCGCTCTGGCGCCGTAGCGCCGGCGCAGCTCGCGCGCGTGGTCGAACACCGCGAGTTCGCCGCGCGTTCGCTCCGAGTAGGCGAGATGCGGTGAAACCAGCGGCCGCGTGTGCGCCAGCTCGCGCGCGAGAAGCTGCACACGCTCGACCTCCGAAAGGCGCCGGTAGTCCGGGCAGACCTCGGCCGCGGCGAGCAGTTCGGCGACGACCGCTTCGAACACGTCCGAGCTCTGACGCAGATCGAGCGTGGCGCCGTGAAAGCCGAAGACGTCGACCGCGCGCGCGAGCGGCGCGAGCCGATGCCGCGTGAGCGGCGCGCTGTGATGCCGCTCGAGCGAACGCGCGACCACGGCCAGGTCGGCCGCGAACTCCTCGGCCCGTTCGTACGGTGCCGCCTCGCCGAGCGCGGGCCGAACGCGCAGCTCGACGCCCAGGGCACGCGCGGTGGCCAGCAGCCGCGCGTACACGCCGGTCAGCGCGCGGCGGTACGGCTCGTCGGCGCGGTGCGGCGAGCGGTCGGGGCTGGCGTCGGCGAGCGCCTGCAGCGCCGGATCGACGGGACATAGCCGCGCGGAAAGCGGCAGCTCCGCGCCGAGCGCGTGCACTTCGTTCGCATAGTGTTCGAGCACCGTTTCGGCCTGCGCGCGCAACGCGGCGCGCATCGTGTCGGCGGTGACGTTCGGGTGACCGTCGCGGTCGCCGCCGATCCACGAGCCCAGCGTGAGGAAAGGCGGCAGCGCGCCCGCGCCGAGCGCGGCTTCGAGGTCGGCGTACAGCGCCGGCAACTCGGCGATGAAGGTCGTGCGCCAGTACGACAGCGCGTTGACGATCTCGTCGTGGACGGTGAGCTTCTGCGGCCGCAGCATTCGCGTCTGCCACAGCGTGGCCACCAGCGCGAACAGCCGCTCGTCGATCGCCGCGATGTCCGCGTCGGCGGCCTCGCGCGCGTCGATCAGCCGCGCGATCTCGCGCTCGGTGTCGAGGATGCTCCTGCGGCGGACTTCGGTCGGGTGCGCGGTCAGCACCGGCGTCACCGTCGCGTGCGCGAGCAGCTCGCGCACCCGCGCGGCGGTGATCGCGCGTTCGCCGAGCGCGGTGATCGTCTGCGCGAGGCTGCCGAGCGGCGCCTGTCCGGCGCGCTTGAGCCGCCGCAACTCGCGCACCTGGTGCTGGTCCTCGGCGATGTTCGCCAGATGCGAGAAATAGCTGAACGCGCGCACGACACCGATCGTCGCGTCGCGAGACAGCCGCTTGAGCAGCGCGTCGAGCCTGCGCGCGTCCTCGGGGTTGCCGTCGCGGCGGAAGCGGGTCGACGTCTGGCGGATGCTTTCGACGGTATCGAACATCGCCGCGCCCTCGTACCGGCGCAGCACATCGCCGAGCAGCCGTCCGAGCAGCCTGATGTCCTCGCGCAGCGCGCTGTCGTTGCCGGTCGCCATGCCCGGATTTAAGCACGTCGTCGTCGCGCCGATCCAGGTCGACCGGCCGCCGTGAACTACACTCGCGTCATGTCCGCGACGGTGCCCGATCGGTTGATCATCGCCACGCGCGAGAGCCCGCTCGCGCTGTGGCAGGCCGAACACGTGCGTGCGCGGCTGATGGCGCTGCACCCGCAAATGCGCATCGAGCTGCTGGGAATGACCACGCGCGGCGACCAGATCCTCGACCGCGCGCTCGCCAAGGTCGGCGGCAAAGGGCTGTTCATCAAGGAGCTGGAGGTCGCACTGCTCGAAGGGCGCGCGCACATCGCGGTGCATTCGCTGAAGGACGTGCCGATGGAGCTGGCGCCGGAGTTCCGGCTCGCCGCGGTGCTGGCGCGCGACGATCCGCGCGACGCGTTCGTCTCGCCGCGCTACGCGAGCCTCGACGAGCTGCCGGCCGGCGCCAGGGTCGGCACGTCGAGCCTGCGCCGGGAGCTCGCACTGCGCGCGCACGATCCGCGGCTCGACATCCGTCCGGTGCGCGGCAACGTCGGCACGCGGCTCGCCAAGCTCGACCGCGGCGACTTCGATGCGCTGGTCATGGCCGCCGCGGGGCTGAAGCGGCTGGGGCTCGCGCAGCGCATCCGCCAGATCCTGCCGACGTCGAAGTTCCTGCCCGCGCCGGGACAAGGCGCGCTCGGCATCGAGATCGCTGCGGCGGCGCACGCCGCGGCGGCCGCGGTCGCACCGCTCGATGACGCCGCCACGCGCGCGGCCACCGCCGCGGAACGCGCGGTTTCGCGGGGGCTCGGCGGAAGCTGCGAAATGCCGCTCGCTGCCTACGCCGAGGTCGAAGGCGCGAAGCTGCGCCTGCGTGCGATCGTCGGCAACGCCGCGCGCGGCGAGTTCGTCGAGGCCGAGGCCGACGGAGCGCCTGCCGATGCCGAACGCATTGCCGCCGAAGTCGTCGCGCAGTTGAAGCAGCGCGGCGCGCTGCGGCTGCTTGCGGCGTGACGTCGCTGCCGCCGGTCATCGTCACGCGGCCCGACGCCGCCGGGCGCAGGCTGGCCGACGAACTCGCCGGCCGCGGGCTCGAGGTGCTGTGGCTGCCGGTCTTCGAAATCGGCCCCGCGCCCGACGAGCGCGCGGCGCGCGAGGCACTCGCGCAGCTCGCCGACTTCGACCTCGCCATTTTCGTCAGCCCCGCCGCGGTTCGCTCGGCCGCGACGCTGCTCGCCGGGGCGTGGCCTGCGCGCACCGCGATCGGCGCGGTCGGCGCGGCGACCGCAAGCGCGGTCGTGCAGTCGATCCCCGGCGCGCGGTCGGCGGCGCTCGTCGCACCCGGCGATGCCGACGAAACCGACGCCGGCTCGGAAGCGTTGTGGGACGCGTTGACGCGCTCGGCGCCGACGCCGCGAAGCGTGCTGCTGCTGCGCGCCGAAGGCGGCAGAGCATGGCTTGCCGAACGGTTCACCGAGGCCGGCGCGCGCGTGACCGCCGTCGCGGTGTATTCGCGCCGAGTGCGCAGCGCGAGCAACGACGAGATCGCCGCGCTGCGGGGCTGGAAAGACGCCGGCCGCGCGCCCGCGATGCTCGTGTCCAGCAGCGAAGCGATCGACGTGCTGGTTCGACAGATTGGCCGCGCCGGCGCGTCCGGCTGGCTGCAGGCGGGACTTGCCCTTGCGACGCACGCGCGCATCGCGCAGCGCTTGCGCGAGGCCGGGTTCGCGCGTGTGGCACTCGCGGCTGCGCGCGCCGACGCCATCGTCGATGCGATCCGTGCGCAAGTAGAATCGCGCTGAAACGCACCGAGCCGGATCGCGCCGGCGTCCGGCCCGCGGCGCCCGTGGTCGAGCACACGCCCGCCGCAGCGCGCCTCGGCCGCACCCGATGAACGAAACTCCCTCGCCCATGGCAACGACGCCCGCGCCCGATCGGCGCCCGCGCCGCGTTGGCCGGACGCTGGCCTTGCTCGTGTTCGCCGGCATCGTTGCTGCGGCGCTCGCGTACGAGGTCCGCGAAACGCGGCGGCTGTACCGGCAAGTCGAGCAGTTTCAGGCCGAAACGGCCGCGGCGCTCGCCGAATCGACGCGGTCGGCCGCCGATGCGCGCAATCGCATCGCCCGGCTCGAGGAGGAGATCGAACGCATCAAGGACAGCCGCGCGGCGGTCGATCAGCTCTACCTCGAGCTCACGCGCGGCCGGGACGACGCCGCACTGATCGAGGTCGACCGGCTCGTCGCGCTCGCCGCGCAGGAGCTGCAGGTCACCGGCAACGTCGCCGCCGCGCTGGCGGCGCTGCAAAGCGCCGATGCGCGGCTGGCGCGGCTGGAACGGCCGCAGCTCGTCAACCTGCGCCGCGCGATCGGACGCGACATCGAGCGACTGCGCGCGGTGCCGGCCGTCGATCTGACCGGAATCGCGCTGAAGCTCGATCAGATCGCGCAAGGCGTCGACGGCTGGCCGCTGCTGGCCGAACCCGCCGCGCGGCCCGCGCGGACGGCGGAGCCGAAGGCGGCGGCCGACACGAAGAAGGGCGGCGACCCCGCTGCGGACGGGTTCGCCGCGCGCCTGCGCGCGTGGCTCGCACGCGAGTTCGGCGATCTGGTGCGCATTCGCGAGGTCGACACACCCGACGCGCTGCTGCTGACGACCGCGCAGCAGCAGCTCGTGCGGCACCAGTTGCGGCTGCGGCTGCTGAACGCGCGGCTTGCACTTCAGGCCCGCAACGAACGGATGTTCCGCGCCGACCTGGCCGAGGCGCAGGCGCTGATCGCGCGTTATTTCGACACCAAGCACCCGGCCGCCGCGAACGCCGCGCTGCAGCTTCGGCAGATCGCGCAATCGACGCTGAACGTCGAGCTGCCGGCCATCAACGACAGCCTCGCGGCGCTGCGCGCGCTGCGGCCCGCGACGGCACGATGAAAGCGCTGTTCTGGGCGGTCGTGCTGGCGCTGGCTGCGGTTGCGGCGGCGCTTGCTGCACGTCTGAACGACGGCAATGTCGTCGTGCTGCTGCCGCCGTACCGGGTCGATCTTTCGCTGAACTCGTTCCTGCTCGCGGCGCTGCTGCTGCTCGGCGCGGTCTTCTGGATCGCGCGCACGGTGCAGAAGGTCGCCGACTTCCCGGCCCGCGTGAAGCTGTATCGCGAACGGCGCGCCGAGGTCGGCAGCCAGCGCGCGCTGCGCGAGGCGCTGCGCGCGCTGTTCGAGGGCCGGTTCGCGCGCGCCGAACGCGCCGCGCAGGCGGCGCAGGACGCCGCGGCGTTGGCGGGGCTCGCGGCGCTGATCGGCGCGCGCGCGGCGCACCGCATGCAGGAGCGCGAACGGCGCGACGAATGGCTCGCGCGGGCCGCGGCCGATCCGCGGTTGAACACGGCGCGGCTGGTCGCTGCCGCCGAGATGTGGACCGAAGGGCGCGAGAACTCGCGCGCGCTCGAGGCGATCGAAGCGCTGCAGTCGGCCGGCGGGCGCCACATCCACGCGGCGCGCGTGGCGCTCGCGGCCAATCTGCAGGCGGGACGCTGGGAGGAAGTGCTCAAAGGCGTTCGACTCCTCGCCAAGCGCCACGCGCTGCACGAGGTCGTCGCCGCGCGCTACAAGGTGCTCGCCTGGCGCGAGCTGCTGGCGCAGCGCCGGCACGATCCGTCCGCGCTCGAAGCGGCATGGAATCGCGTCCCGGCCGAAGACCGGCGGATTCCCGAACTCGCGCTCGCAGGCGCGCGGCTGCTGAACCGTGCCGGCCGCGGGCGCGCCGCCGGCGCGGCGCTCGAAGCCGCGCTCGAGAAAAGCTGGGACCCGCGGCTGCTCGACGAGTACGCGAAGATTTACGACTTCCCCGCGCGCGAGCGCATCGAACGCGCCGAGGCGTGGCTGCGGGACCATCCGGGCGATCCGGCGCTGCTGCGCTGTCTCGGGCTGCTGTGCCTGCGCGAACAGCTCTGGGGCAAGGCGCGCGACTATCTCGAGGAGAGCCTGGGCGCGAACGCGCATCCGGCCACGTTGCTCGCTCGCAATCGCCACCGGCTCGCCGAGACCGTCGGCGACGAGCAGGAGGCCGCGCGCCGCTATCGCGAGGCGGCGCTCGGCTACGCGGACCTGCTGGCCGAATCCGAAGCGGGCGAAGAGGCGGACGCGCCGCGCGCGGCGCTGCGCGAGTTCACCGTCTGATTCGCTGCCGTCGGCTCGACAACGCCGCGGGCGTCACGAGGTCGACGAGCGACGCGCGGCGCCACGTGCATCGGTGGCGTGGCGGACTTGAGCGGTCCGCGCGCGCATGGTCTGATGCGCGCATGCAAGCGATCAACGAAGTCCTGCTTGCGGCCGGCGCGCTGATGTTCGTCGCCATTTTGCTGTCGGCGCTGTCGCAGCGGATCGGCGTGCCGACGCTGCTGGTCTTCCTCGCGGTGGGCCTGTTCGCGACCGAGCTGCCGGGCGCGCCGGAGGGATTCATCGGCACGCCGACGGCGGCGCTGATCGGCAACCTCGCGCTGGCGGTGATCCTGCTCGACGGCGGACTGCGCACGCGCGCGTCGACCTTCCGCATGGTCGCCGCCCCGGCGCTCGTGCTCGCGACCTTCGGCGTCATCCTGACCGCCGTGCTGGTGGGGCTGCTGGCGGCGGCGCTGCTCGGATTCGACTGGCGCTACGCAATGCTGTTGGGCGCGATCGTCGGCTCGACCGATGCCGCCGCCGTGTTCGCGCTGTTGCGCGCCGGCGGATTGCGGCTGAACGAGCGCGTCAGCGCTACCCTCGAGGTCGAATCGGGGATCAACGACCCGATGGCGGTGTTCCTGACGCTCGCGATGATCGAGCTGATCCGGCGCCCCGAGGCGGACGCTGCGAGCGTGCTGCCGATGTTCGCGCTGCAGCTCGGCGTCGGCCTTGCCTGCGGCTGGCTGCTCGGCCGCGCGCTCGCCGAGGTCGTCGGGCGCGTGCGCGTGACCGAGGGGCTGTACACGCTGCTGATCCAGTCCGGCGGACTGCTGATCTTCGCGACGACGAACCTTTTGGGCGGCAGCGGGTTCCTCGCGATCTTCCTCGCTGGAATGGTCGTCGCGCGCCGGCGTGTGCACGTGACCGAGGACGTGCTTCGCGTCAGCGACGGCCTGGCCTGGCTCGCGCAGGCGGGCATGTTCCTGATCCTCGGGCTGTTTACCGACGCCAAGGGTCTGATCGACGTGGCACCCGGCGCGCTCGCCATCGGCGCGGGGCTGATCGTGTTCGCGCGTCCGGTCGCGGTCGCCGCGTGCCTCGCGCCGTTCCGCTATGCGCCGCGCGAGATCGCGTTCATCGGATGGGTCGGGCTGCGCGGCGCGGTTCCGATCGTGCTCGCGCTGTTTCCGCTGATGGCCGGTGTCGCCGACGCCGCGCTGCTGTTCCATCTGACGTTCTTCACGGTGCTGCTGTCGCTGCTCGCGCAGGGCGCGTCGCTGCCGTTTGGCGCGCCGCTGGCGCGGGGCGGCGTTACCGCAGGCGCGCCGATCCTGTCGGCCGAGCCGAGCGCAGCCCGCCCC
>JBKBSH010000093.1:0-7730 GCA_046291795.1 Burkholderiaceae bacterium
GACGAAACCGATCGCCGTCCACAGGCCGAGCTGCGGCACGACTGCGATGATGATCGCCAGCACGACGCCGACGATCGCGATGGTGCGGTACTGGCGGTTCAGATAGGCCTGCGCGCCGGTCTGCACGGCTGCGGCGATCTCCTGCATCCGCGGGCTGCCCGCGGGCTGCTTCAGGATCCAGGAAATCGACCACGCGCCGAAGACCACGGCCGCGAGGCCGCAGAGCAGGGCGAGCGTCAATCCAGACATGGGTCTTCTCCTCTCAGTGACACGACGGTTGGTTTGTTGTGATTCAGTGTTCGAGTGCGTCGAACAGCCGGTCGCGGATCTCTTCGACGCTGCCGACGCCGCAGACCCTGCGGTAGCGGGGCGCGAGCGGGTCGCCGCTCGCGGCCCACTTCGTGTAGTAGTCGACCAGCACGCGGGTCTGCGCGTGGTACACCTCGAGCCGCTTGCGAACGACGTCCTCGCGGTCGTCGTCGCGCTGGATCAGGGGATCTCCGGTGACGTCGTCGCGACCGGACACCTTGGGCGGGTTGAACTTGACGTGGTAGGTGCGGCCGCTCGCCGGATGCACGCGACGGCCGCTCAGCCGTTCGATGATCTCGGCGTCGGGCACGTCGATCTCGAGCACGACGTCGACCCTGATGCCAGCCGTCTTCAGCGCCTCGGCCTGAGGGAGCGTTCGTGGGAATCCGTCGAACAGGTACCCGGCGGCGCAGTCCGGCTCTTTCAGCCGTTCCTTGACCAGCGCGATGATGATGTCGTCGGAGACGAGCTGGCCGGCGTCCATCACTTTCTTGGCAGCCAGGCCGAGCGGTGTTGCCGCCTTCACCGCCGCGCGCAGCATGTCGCCGGTCGAGATCTGCGGAATGCCGTAGCGCTCCGCGATGAACGCCGCCTGGGTACCCTTGCCGGCGCCCGGCGGCCCGAGCAGTATGACTCGCATCCCCCGTTTTCCCTGCGCGTTTCTTCTGGCTGTCGACGCGATCGATGGATCGGGCCCGGCCGACAGGACGGCGGATTCTAGCGGTAAAGGACGGCGTGCCCGCACGATGCGCTCGTGCAAGCGCAGGCGAGCCGCGCCTTGCGCGCGACGTTGTCAGCTTCGCGTAAGCAATCCACGGCAGGCCGCGCCCGCCGCTGGCCCGGAGGGCAGAGGTTGCGGCGAAGGCGCTTCGATGTCTTGCGCTGCGTTCGCGGCGGTCTGCCGCGT
This sequence comes from Burkholderiaceae bacterium, assembly GCA_046291795.1. GTDB lineage: Bacteria > Pseudomonadota > Gammaproteobacteria > Burkholderiales > Burkholderiaceae_F > DSNY01. The sequence goes on from JBKBSH010000093.1 coordinate 1,217, forward strand.
GGCCCCGACGGGCCTCTGTCGCAGCCCGGCACTCGATGCGTGTGTCGGACCGGAATCAGTCGATCCTGACCGATTCCATGTTCAGCACATTGTCCGCCCGATGCACGACGTGGATGTTGGCGCGCATCGCCCAAGGGATCATCTGCCGGTGCAGCGGCACGTGATGCACCTGGGCGTTGTGCTCGGCGAGCGCCTGGCGGATCAGCTCGCGACGTTTTTCGGCGTCCATCTCGGTACCCGCGGCGTCGATCAATGCGTCGAGCCTCGGGTTGACGTAGCGGCCGTAGTTGAAGCTGCCGTTGCCGGTCTTGTCGTCCTTCGAGCGCAGCACCGGCCACAGCGTCGTTTGCGCGTCGGTGATCGCACCGCCCCAGCCGAGCATGAAGAAGCTCGTGTCGTACTTTTCCAGCTTCGGAAAGTAGGTCGCGCGCGGCATCGCGGTCACCTTGGTCGCGATTCCGACCTTGGTCAGCATCGCCGCCACGGCGATGCAGATCTCCTCGTCGTTGACATACCGGTTGTTCGGGCAGTCGAGCGTGACCTCGAAGCCGTTCGGGTAGCCGGCTTCGGCCAGCAGCCGGCGCGCGCGCTGCGGGTCGTACGGCAGGCGCCTTTCCGCATCCGGGTTGGATGCGAGAATCGAAGGCGTGATGCCGCCGGTCGGCAGTGCCGAGCCGCGCATCGTGCGCGTGCGGATCGCTTCGATGTCGATCGCGTGATACACGGCCTGGCGCACGCGCACGTCCTTGAACGGGTTGCGGCCCTTGACGTTCGAATACAGCAGCTCGTCGCGGTGCTGGTCGAAGCCGAAGAACACGACCCGGTTCTCCTGCCCGCGAACGACCTTGGTGTCCTTGCTGTTCTCGAGCCGCGCGAGATCCTGCGGCGGCGGATCGAGCACGAAGTCGATCTGCCCGCCGAGCAGCGCAGCGGTGCGGGTGGCGTCGGCGCTGACCTGCGTATAGACGACTTCGGTCACGTTGCCCGGCGCGCGTCCCTCCTTGATGCCCCACCAGTCCGGATTGCGCTTCAGCACGGTCTTGACGCCGGGCTCGCGCGACACCAGGATCCACGCGCCGGTGCCGTTGGCGTTGCGCGAGGCAAAGGTCTCTTCCTTCGCCTTGAAGTCGAGCGGCCGCTCGACCTTGTGCCTCTCCGCCCACGTCTTGCTCATGATGTAGATCGTCGTGGCGTGCTCGAGCGTGATCGGGTTCGGTTTGTCCTGTACGAACTCGACCGTGTAGTCGTCGACCTTGCGCGGCTTGCCGACCGCGTTCGCGTACTGGCGAAGCTGGGAGTTTGGATGCTGCGCGCGCTCGAAGCTGAAGACGACGTCGTCGGCGGTGAACGGCGAGCCGTCGTGGAACTTCACGCCGCGCCTCAGCGCAAAGCGCCAGGTCGTCGGATTGACCTGCGTCCACGACGTCGCCAGCCCCGGGACGAGCTTCAGCGCGTTGTCGCGCATCACGAGCGTGTCGTGGATCGACTGCGAGAACATGTTGGTGAGACCTTCGTTCTGCGAGTACGGATCCGCGGTCTGCGGGTCGCCTTGCGACGCCCAGCGCAGTGTCTTGGCGCCCGCGGCGCCGCAGGCGAGCGCCGCGGCGAGCGCGGCGACGGCCATCAGTCGCTTCATTTCCTGTCCTCCTGCGGGAAGAGGCGCGCAGTCTAGCTTTCCCCGGCGATCGCGGCGCGCACGCGTTCGAGATCCTCGGGTGTATCCACACCGGGCGGCAGCGCTGCGTCGAGCATGAGCACGGCGATGCGATAGCCGTGCGCGAGCGCCCGCAACTGCTCGAGGCTCTCGAAGGTTTCGAGCGGGTCGCGTTCGAGGCGCGGGTAGGCGCGGAGGAAGGCGGCGCGATAGGCGTACAGCCCGACGTGTCGCAGGGCCGGAAGCCCGACCGGCAGCGCGGTGCGGGCGGCAGCGAACGCATCGCGCGCCCACGGGATCGGCGCGCGCGAAAACAGCAGCGCGCGGTTCGCGCGGTCGACGACGACCTTGACGACGTTCGGGCTGAAGAACTCGCCGGCGTCGTGAAACGGATGCGCGGCGGTCGCGATCGCGCAGTCCGGTTCGCGCGCGAGCAGCGCCGCCGCGTCGGCGATCGCTTTGGGCGGGATCAGCGGCTCGTCGCCCTGCACGTTGACGACGATCGTGTCGTCCGCCAGCCCGAGCAGCGCACAGGCTTCGGCGAGCCGGTCGGTTCCGGTCGGGTGGTCGGGTGAGGTCAGTACGGAGCGGATGCCGTAACCGCGGCACGCGGCGGCGATCTCTTCGCCGTCGGCGGCGACGACGACCTGCCGCGCGCCCGCGGCCATCGCGCGCTGCGCGACGCGGACCACCATCGGCACGCCGCCGAGATCGGCGAGCGGCTTGCGCGGCAGCCGCGTCGAAGCCAGCCGCGCCGGCACGATCGCGACGAACCGCGGAACGGTCATCGGCGCGGACGAGATCGGTTCCGCAGTGCGGTCACCGTGGCGGCGCAGGCTCGTCGAGCCTGCGCGCCTCGCTCTCGAGCATCACCGGAATCCCGTCGCGAATCGGGTAGGCCAGTCCCGCAGCGCGCGAGATCAGCTCCTGCCGTTCCTTGTCGTACTCGAGCGGTCCCTTGGTGACCGGGCACACGAGAATCTCAAGCAGTCGATGATCCATCGGCAACCTTCTCTTTGCTGGGCTCTTCCGCGCGCGTTGCACGCGCTTCGTCCGCGTGCATGACCGCTCGGATGCGTTGTTCGATCAAGTCGATCAGCGCGGCGTGCACCGTCGTCTGCAACGGCACGACGCAGATGCGGCCGTCGGCCGCGAGCGCCGGATTGCCGCGGCATTTTACGGCGTCCTTCTCGGTGATCAGCGCGCAGTCGAAGCGACGGTTGGCAAAAGGATTGGCGGCGTAGTCGTAGTGGTCGGGCAGCGGCAGTTCGTCGAACTGCAGCCCGTGTGCGCGCAGCATCGCGAAGAAACAGTCGGGCATGCCGATGCCGGCGGCGGCGAGCAGACGGACCCCCTTGTCGCGCTGCTCGCGCGCCAGCTCGGCCAGTTCGACCCTGCGCGACGGATCCTTCAGCGCGTAAACCGTGCCGAGCCGTGTCCGCATGAAGAAGTGCGGCGAATGGATGCGCACGGGCAGGATGTCGCCGTGGAAAACGACCGCGCTCACGTCCTGCAGCCGCTCGGGCGGGTCGCGCAGCGGACCCGCGGGCAGAAGCCAGCCGTTGCCCAGGCCTCGGTAGTGGATCACCGCGATCTCCACGTCGCGCGCGAGCCGGCGATGCTGCAGACCGTCGTCGGTGACGATCACGTCGATGCGCGGGTGCAGGTTTCGCAACAGCCTGGCGGCGGCGACGCGGTCGCGGCCGACCGCGACGGGAACCTGCTGGCCTACGACTTCCATGGCGATTTCAACACCGGCGCGTACTCGTCGTGGGGACCGACGGTGGCCAACCGCGTGCCGATCCACGCCGCCGGTCCGTATCGCGTGCCGAACGTGCGTGCGACGACGCGTGCGGTGTTCACGAACGACGCGGTGGCCGGCGCGTTTCGCGGTTTCGGCGTGCCGCAGTCCACACTGCTCGGCGAACGGCTGATCGACGAACTGGCCGAGCGGCTGGGCGAAGACCCGCTCGAGTTTCGCCATCGCAACGCGCTCGCCGCCGGCGACGTCACACCCACCGGCCAGAAGCTCGAAGCGAGCGTGGGTCTGCGCGCGTGTCTGGAGGCGCTGCGGCCGGCATGGCGCGAAGCGCGCGCCCGCTGCGAAGCGTTCAACGCGCAGGCGCAGCGCTTCGCGGTGGCCGCCGCCGATATGACCGATCCGCACCGCCGCTACGCGCATGCCAAGCGGCGCGGCGCGGGCATTGCGTGCATGTGGTACGGCATCGGCAACACGGTGATCGCCAATCCGTCGTCGATCAAGGTGGGCTTGCGCCGCGACGGCCGCGTGATGCTGTACAACGGCGCGGTCGACATCGGGCAGGGTACCTACACCGTGATCCCACAGATCCTGGCCGACGCGCTCGGCGTTCCGGTGTCGCTGATCGATCAGGTCTGCGCCGACACCGATCTGACGCTCGACGCCGGCAAGAGCTCGGCGTCGCGGCAGACGTTCGTCTCGGGCAACGCGGCCAAACGCGCCGGTGAAGATCTGCGCCGCAAGCTCGCCGCGCTCGCCGGCGTCCGCAGCGAGGATCGAATCGCGCTCGAAGGCGGCACGCTGATCGCCGGTGATCGGCGCATCGATCTCTCGCAGCTCGCCGCCGACGAACACGGCGACGTCGCCGTCGGCACCGGTACCTTCGATCCGCCGACCGTGCCGCTCGACGCCGACGGGCAGGGCGTGCCTTATGCGACGTACGGCTTCGCCGCGCAGTTCGCCGAAGTCGAGGTGGACGTCGAACTCGGTACGGTGCGCCTGCTCGCGATCCATGCCGCGCACGATGTCGGCCGCGCGATCAATCCAACCCAGGTCGAAGGCCAGATCCACGGCGGCATCGCGCAGGGCATCGGCATGGCGCTGATGGAGGAATACATCGCCGGCCGCACCGACAATCTGCACGACTATCTGATCCCGACTGCCGGCGACGTGCCGCCGATCACCGTGTATCTGATCGAGGACGCCGAGCCGCTCGGGCCGTACGGCGCGAAAGGTGTCGGCGAGCCGGCGCTGATCGCCACCGCGCCGGCGATCTTCAATGCCATCCATCACGCCTGCGGCGTGCGGCCGCCACACGCGCCGTGCACGCCCGATCGGCTGCGCGCGCTGCTGCAACGGCGCGAGGGTCCATGAGCGAACGCATCGGCGACAGCACCGTCGGCGAACGGTTCGAGCCGGCGCAACCGGCGGTCGTCGCCGCCAGGCCGCCGGAGAAAATGGCGGCGAACAAGGTGCTGTGCGACGCCTGTCCGGTGCTGTGCCAGATCAGCGAAGGGCGGCTCGGCGCGTGCGATCGCTGGGGCAACGTCGGCGGCAAGCTCACGCGCATGGATCCGGTCGTGCTGATGAAGCGCCCCGGCGTGCAGGTCGTCGCCAGCGGACATGCGAACTGGCGCGGCGAGTGGCTCAACGACGCTCCGGTGTTCGTCTCGGGGCTGGGCAGCGGCACCACGTATCCAGACTACAAGCCCGCGCCGTTCATCGTCGCCAGCCGCCATCGGGGCGTCGACATGGTCACGGTCGTCACCGAGGGCATCTTCTCGTACTGCAGCTTCAAGGTGAAGATCGACACCGACCGCTATCTCGGCGCCGAGCAGGCCACCGTGCGCCATGAGGGCGAAGCGGTCGGGCACGTGACGACGATCGAATACGGCTCGCAGTTCCTGTCGCTGGGCGGCGTGCATCACTTGACCGGCGGCAGCAAGCGCGAAGGGCGCGTCACCTGCGAGCTGATGCAGAAACTCGGCAACCGCGACCCCGTGGCGCTCGAGATCGAAGGCGGCGCGCGGCTCGTCGTGCAGGCGGGGCGCGCGCCGATCGTCAACGGGGTCGAAGAATCGCGCATGCGGGTGGGCTGCGGCTCGGCGACGATCGGCATCTTCGCCAAGCAGTGGTTCGGGCACGTCGACGAGGTGGTGGTCGTGGACGATCACATCACCGGCGTGCTCACCGAGCATCAGGCGGGCAAATGCCTCGACATGCCGCCCTCCGGCATTCGCATCCGCGGCCGCAAGAGCACGCCCGGGCGCTACTTCCAGGTGGCGAATCCCGGCACCGGCTGGGGCGGCACCGATATCACCGATCCGCTTTCGATCGTCGAAGGCTGGGATCCGAAAGTCGCGCGGCCGGGGCTTCGGCTGCTGATGGTGTCCACCACCGGCGAGCACGCCGAGTTCTTCGTGCTCGACGAGAAACTGCAACCGGTCAAGGCGCCGATGCCGGCAGCCGTGCGCAAGGTCGTCGATCGGATCGGCGAAAACTGCGAGCCGGCGTTGACCACGGTGCTTTTCGTCGCCGGCGCCGGCGGCAGCCTGCGCGCGGGCGTGACCGAAAACCCCGTGCGGCTGACTCGATCGATCAAGGAACTGCTCACGCGCGTGACCTGCGGCGGCGCACCGGCCTACGTGTGGCCGGGCGGCGGAATCACGGTGATGGTCGACGTGACCAAGATGCCGGACAAGTCCTTCGGCACGGTGCCCACACCGGCGATCGTCGCGCCGATCGAATTCACGATGCGGCGCGACGTCTACGCCGCGCTCGGCGGGCACGTCGATCGGATTCAGGCGGTCGAGCAGGTGCTGGCGCGGACCGACCACCGGCTGACCGACTGGCTGCCCGACAATCCCTGGCCGCTCGCGCCGCAGGAGGGCGGACAGTGAACGGACCCATGCGCGCGCGCCTGCCCGACGGCCGCTGGCACTTCCAGCACGGGCCGATCGATCTCGTCATCGGCGCCGACGGCCAAGGCGCCGCGGTCGACGCGGCGATCGAAGACTGCTGGGCGGCTTTCGGCGACGTGCTGCCGACCCTCGTCGCCGAGTTGCCGCAGCTTCGCTCGCCGTGCACGCTGGCGCTGCGAC
>JBKBSH010000094.1:0-7665 GCA_046291795.1 Burkholderiaceae bacterium
GTGTGGGCCCGTGCGGGGCCACGCGGGCGCGCGCGCCCCGCCCCGCCCGCCCCCCCCGAAGCGGGCTGCGTTCGCAGCCCGCCGGATGAAGGGAACGCTGAGCGCTGCGGACGGCGCAGTCCGCGGCGCGTCGCCTTAGTCGGCGAGCGAGTCGAGGGTCTTCTGGAACTTGTTGGCGTGCGAGCGCTCGGCCTTGGCCAGCGTTTCGAACCAGTCGGCGATCTCGTCGAACCCTTCCTGGCGCGCGGTCTTGGCCATGCCCGGATACATGTCGGTGTACTCGTGGGTTTCGCCGGCGATCGCCGCTTTCAGGTTGGCCTTGGTCGGGCCGATCGGCAGACCCGTTGCCGGTTCACCGACCTGCTCGAGGTACTCGAGGTGGCCGTGCGCGTGGCCCGTCTCACCCTCGGCCGTCGACCGGAACACGGCGGCGACATCGTTGTAGCCCTCGACGTCGGCCTTCGCCGCGAAGTACAGGTAGCGCCGGTTGGCCTGCGATTCACCGGCGAACGCGTATTTCAGGTTCTCCTCGGTTTTCGAGCCTTTGAGTTGGGGCATAGCAATCTCCTGATTGGATCCAACGGACGAAAAAGCCGATGCCGCTTCGCGCGGCGTCAAGCGATGCGAAATCTACGCGCGCCCGCGCGCCGAAACCAATGGTTTGTCACAATGGCCGGAATAGCCGATCCCTATGGATCGCCCGGCCCTTGCGAAACCGGTTTTTTTCTAGAACTGCTCGGCGGGAATTGCAAGGACGCCGGTTGCGCCGTCGACGATGCTGTCGCGCAATCCCGAGGCGGACGTCAGCACATGGTCGGCAAAGTAGCGCGCGGTGGCGATCTTCGCGCGGTGAAAGTCGGCGTCGGCAACGCCGCGCGACAGGCGCTCAGCGCAGACGAGCGCGGCGCGCGCCATCTGCCAGCCGCCATGCGTGACACCGGCCAGCTTCAGGAAAGGCACCGACCCCGCGAACACGCCGCGGATGTCGCTCTTGAATCCGGCGACGACGAAGTCGACCGCATCGTCGTACGCCTGGATCGCCGTACCGAGCCGGCGCCCGATCGCCGCGAGATCGGGATGGGCCGATCCGGCAAGCTCGGCCTGCGTGGCGCGCATCTGCGCGACGAAGGCCTTCGCGGTGGCGCCGCCGTCGCGCACCGTCTTGCGGCCGACGAAGTCATTGGCCTGGATCGCGGTCGTGCCCTCGTAGATCGTCAGGATGCGCGAATCGCGGTAGTACTGCGCGGCGCCGGTTTCCTCGATGAAGCCCATCCCGCCGTGCACCTGGATGCCGGCCGAGGCCACGTCGATCGACATCTCCGTGCTCCAGCCCTTGACGATCGGCACCAGATATTCGTACGCGGCGCGCGCCTGTCTGCGTTTGGCCTCGTCCGGATGCAGATGCGAGACGTCGTAGTGCGCCGCCGCCACGTAGGCGATCGCCCGTGCCGCTTCGGTATGGGCGCGCATGAACATCAGCAGCCGGCGCACGTCCGGGTGATGGACGATCGCGACCGGTCCGCTCGATCCTTCCACGGCGCGGCTCTGCACGCGCTCCTTCGCATACGCCGCCGCCTTCTGGTAGGCGCGTTCGGCGATCGCCACGCCCTGAACGCCGACCTGGAAGCGCGCGGCGTTCATCATGATGAACATGTACTCGAGCCCGCGATTCTCTTCGCCGACCAGGTAGCCGATCGCGCCGGGGCCGACCTCGCCCTTGCCGTCGCCGTAGATCAGCACCGCGGTCGGGCTCGCGTGGATGCCGAGCTTGTGCTCGATCGACGCGCAGTACACGTCGTTGCGTTTGCCGCGCTTTCCGTCCGAATCGACCAGGAACTTGGGTACGATGAACAGCGAGATCCCCTTGACGCCTTCGGGCGCGTCCGGCGTGCGCGCAAGCACGAGATGGACGATGTTCTGCGCCAGATCGTGTTCGCCGTACGTGATGAAGATCTTCTGGCCGGTGATACGGTAGCTGCCGTCGGGCTGGCGGACCGCGCGCGTTCGCACTTGCGCGAGATCCGAACCCGCCTGCGGCTCGGTCAGGTTCATCGTTCCGGTCCAGCTTCCGTCGATCAGCCGTGGAACGTACAGGTTCTTCTGCGTTTCGCTGCCGGCGGTCAGCAGCGCTTCGATCGCGCCGTCGGTCAGCAGCGGGCACAGCGCGAAGGAGAGGTTGGCCGACTGCAGCATCTCCGTGCACGGCGTGGCGACGAGTTTCGGCAGTCCCTGTCCGCCGTACGCCTGCGGATGCTGCACGCCCTGCCAACCCGCCTCGACGAACGCGCGGAACGCTTCCTTGAAGCCCGGCGTGGTCCTGACTTCGCCGTCGTGCCAGGTCGCAGGCTGGACGTCGCCGACGACGTTCAGCGGCGCGACCACTTCGGCCATGAAGCGCGCGTTTTCGTTGAGAACCGCTTCGATCGTCTCGTCGGTCGCATCCTCACAGCCCGGGAGCTTCTGGACCTCGGCCAGCCCCGCCAGCTCGTTCATCACGAACAGCATGTCCTTGATCGGTGCCGCGTAGCTCATCTCGTTCCCCCGGAAAACAAAAAAAGCACAGGGTCACGGCGATCCGTGCGCTGCGCCCCGATGCCGGCGATCGCCCCCTAGCCGAGTTCCTTGATCAGTTGCGGAACGACTTCGAACAGATCGCCGACGATGCCGTAGTCGGCGACCGAGAAGATCGGGGCTTCGGGGTCCTTGTTGATCGCGACGATCACTTTCGAGTCCTTCATTCCGGCCAGATGCTGGATCGCACCCGAGATGCCGACCGCGATGTAGAGCTGCGGCGCGACGACCTTGCCGGTCTGGCCGACCTGCCAGTCGTTCGGGGCGTAGCCCGCGTCCACCGCCGCGCGCGAAGCGCCCAGCGCTGCGTTCAGCTTGTCGGCCAGCCCTTCGAGCAGCTTGAAGTTCTCGGCCGAACCCATGCCGCGGCCGCCGGCGACGACGACTTTCGCGCCCTGCAGCTCCGGGCGGTCGCTCTTCGCGACCTCACGCGCGACGAATTTCGACAGACCCGCGTCGGGCACGGGCGCAACGGTCTCGATCGCCGCGTTGCCGCCTTCGGCGGGCGCCGCGTCGAAATTGGTCGGCCGTGCCGTGACGACCTTGATCGCATCGCCCGACTGCACGGTCGCGATGGCGTTGCCGGCGTAGATCGGGCGGGTGAACGTGTCCGCCGATTCGACCCCGATGATGTCCGACACCTGCGCGCAGTCGAGCTTGGCCGCGACGCGCGGCAGCACGTTCTTGCCGAAGCTCGTCGCCGGTGCGAACACGTGGCTGTAGCCCTTCGCGACGGCGAGCACCTGTTCGGCGACGTTCTCGGCGAGACCGTCGGCCAGATGCGGCGCATCGGCGACCAACACCTTCGTGACGCCCTGGATCTTGGCCGCCTGTTGCGCGACGGCGGAGCAGCCGTGGCCGGCGACGAGCACGTGCACCTCGCCGGCAGCCTTGGCCGCCGCCGTGACCGTGTTCAGCGTGGCCGCCTTCAGATGCTGGTTGTCGTGTTCGGCGAGTACGAGTGCGGGCATGACAGGTCTCCGGAATTCCTGGTCGGGTCGCGCGGGCGCTCAGAGCACCTTCGCTTCGGTCCTGAGCTTGGCGACCAGCGTCGCGGCGTCGGGCACCTTGATTCCCGCCTTGCGCGCCGGCGGCTCGGTCACTTTCAGCGTCTTCAGCCGCGGCGCCACGTCCACGCCGAGATCGGCCGGCTTGACGATCTCGAGCGGCTTTTTCTTCGCCTTCATGATGTTCGGCAGCGTGACGTAACGCGGCTCGTTCAGCCGCAGATCGACCGTCACGACCGCAGGCAGCTTGACCGAGACCGTCTCCAGGCCGCCGTCGACTTCGCGGACCACCTCGGCGCGGCCGTCCGCGATCGCGAGCTTGGATGCAAAAGTCGCCTGCGGCATGCCCGCGAGCGCGGCCAGCATCTGCCCGGTCTGGTTCGCGTCGTCGTCGATCGCCTGTTTGCCGAGCAGCACGAGCTGCGGCTGCTCCCGGTCGACGATCGCCTTGAGCAGCTTGGCGACCGCCAGCGGCTGCAGCTCGACGTCGGTCTCGACCAGGATCGCGCGGTCGGCGCCGATCGCCATCGCGGTGCGCAGCGTCTCCTGGCACTGCGGCACGCCGCAGGACACGGCGACGATCTCGGTGGCCACGCCCGCTTCCTTCAAGCGCACCGCCTCCTCGACGGCGATCTCGTCGAACGGGTTCATCGACATCTTGACGTTGGCGATGTCGACGCCGCTGCCGTCCGACTTCACCCGGACCTTGACGTTGTAGTCGACGACGCGCTTGACGGAGACGAGGATCTTCATGGGAGAGGCTCAGGCGAGCGATGCGGGTTCTGGTTCGGCGAACGGATCCACCGTTGCGAGTGCGCCGCGATTATACGAACGCGCAGCGACGCACCCTTGATCCGAGTGCCGAATCGAGCCGAGGCTCTACTGTGCAAGGCGCGGCAGCAGTGCGGCGACGAACCAGCTCCACACGCCCGCCACGACGGCGTAGCGCGCCAGCTTGCCGACCGCAAAGAGGGACAGCGCGAGCCACGGATTGAAGCGCAACCACCCGGCAGCGACCGCCAGCGCGTCACCGACCAGCGGCAACCACGAAAACAGCAGCGCCCAGTAGCCGTACCTGTGTAGATAGATGATCGACTCGTGCTGCGCCCGGTTCGGAATCAGCCGGCCCACCGCGTAGGACGTCATACCTCCGAGCGTGTTGCCCGCGGTGGCCACGCCGACCGCCTGCCAGACGGCATCGGGGTGCCTGTGAACGACGGCGATCAGAACGAATTCCGAACCCCCCGGCAGCAGCGTCGCGGCGATGAAACTCGCAATGAACAAGCCGACGAATCCGGCTTCGGCCGAAAAATCGAACATGCGCGACAGGATCTGCGGGGCAGCGCGATTGTATCGGCGCACGCTGCGCACACCCGGTGCTAGAGTCGTACCGCAAAGCACGGACGAGGCACGGAGACACACGCGATGGCCTGGACCGATCGACTCGTGCAACTGCCCGCCCTCGGCGATCCGTACGGCAGCGAGCGCGACGCGATCGCCGCCCTGCTCGCCACACCGACCGATCCAGCGTTGCACGTCACTGCGCGCGACACCGCCGCGCGCTGGATCCGCGCGGTGCGCGCCGCGCCGCCGGGCGCGCTGTCCGCGCAGAACCTGCTCGCGACGTTTCCGCTCGCGAGCGCCGAAGGCGTGGCGCTGCTGCGCCTGGCCGAAGCGCTGCTGCGCGCACCCGACCCCGAAACGCAGAGCTGGCTGATCGCCGAGAAGCTCGCCGCCTTTCGCGGTGCCGCGCCGCCTGCCGCCGGCGACGGCCTCGTCGCGCGCGTGCTCGCGGGCGCGCTGCGCATCGCCGGCCAGGTCAGCGCGCCGGTCGACCTGCGCTCGAGCGACGCGTCGGGCATCCGCGAATGGCTCGCGCGCAGCACGCTGCGGCCGCTCGCGATCGAAGGCATCCGCCGCTTCGGCGAACAGTTCGTCTTCGCCGCCACGCTCGACGAAGCGCTCGAACGCGCCACGCACCGCCCCGACGTGCGCGTCACGCACTCGTTCGACATGCTGGGCGAAGGCGCGCGCACCGCGGCAGACGCGGATCGCAGCTTCGCCGGCTATCGCGCCGCGATCGAGTCGCTCGCCGCGACCGGAAAGACCGGCCACTTCAGCCAGCGCGACGGCGTCTCGATCAAGTTGTCGGCGATCCATCCGCGTTTCGAGACCGCGCAACTCGAGCGCGTCGAAGGCGAGTTGTACGAGAAGCTGCGCGCGCTCGCGCTGCAGGCATGCGATGCCGACATCAACCTCACGATCGACGCCGAGGAGTCCGAGCGGCTGGTTCTGCAGGTGGCGCTCGTCGAACGGCTGATGCGCGAGCCGCGCCTGGCCGGCTGGGAAGGACTCGGGCTCGCGGTGCAGGCGTATCAGACGCGCGCGGCGGCGACGGTCGACTACCTTCTCGCGAAGATCGCGGAATCGAAACGCCCGCTCGCGATCCGGCTGACCAAGGGCGCGTACTGGGACGGCGAGATCAAGCGCGCGCAGGAGCTGGGCATGCCGGGCTTTCCGGTGTTCACCCGCAAATGGGCGACCGACGTGTCGTACGCGGTGATCGCGCAGCGCCTGCTCACGGCCGACGTCCCGGTATTCCCGCAGTTCGCGACACACAATGCGCTGACCGCCGCGTGGGTGTGCGCGGTGGCCGACGCGATGGCCCCCAGAAAGCGTTTCGAGTTCCAGCGATTGCACGGCATGGGCGAGGCGTTCTTCCGCGCGATCCTCGCCGAACGGCCGACCGCGGCCGTGCGCATCTACGCGCCGGTCGGCAGCTTTCGCGATCTGCTCGCCTATCTCGTGCGGCGGCTGCTTGAGAACGGCGCGAACAGTTCGTTCGTCCACCAGATCGCCGACGAAAGCACGCCGATCGATGCGCTGCTCGTCGATCCGTTCGAGCAGGCGCGCAGCGAAGCGCAGACCGAGCCGCCGCTCGCCACGGGTGCCAAGCTGTTTGCCGCGCGGCGCAACTCGGAGGGACGCGATCTCGCCGAGCCACGCACGCTCGCAGCGCTCGCGGCGGCCGTCAACGCACCGCTCGAACGGCAAAGCGCCGCGCCGCTCGTCGCCGGGATCGCCCAACCGAGCGGCTTGCCGCGCGCCGTCGTCAATCCGGCGCGGCTCGGCGAAGTCGTCGGCGAAGCGATCGATGCCACCGATGCCGAAGTCGACGCGGCCGTCGCGGCGGCCGTCGCCGCGCAGACCGCGTGGGATGCGCGCGGTGTGGCCGCGCGCGCCGGGCTGCTCGAACGCGCCGCCGACGCGTACGAGCGCGAGCACGACGCACTCGTGCGCCTGCTCGTGCGCGAAGCGGGCAAGACCTATCTCGACGCGCACCTCGAAGTGCGCGAAGCGGTCGACTTCCTTCGCTACTACGCCGTGTCGGCCCGCACGGTGCTCGCGCGCAGAAAGCTGCCGGGACCCGTCGGCGAGTCGAACGAACTCGACCTGCACGGCCGCGGAGCGTTCGTCTGCATCAGCCCGTGGAACTTTCCGCTCGCGATCTTCACCGGGCAGATCGCGGCGGCGCTGGTCGCCGGCAACACGGTGATCGCGAAGCCGGCCGAACAGACACCGCTCGTCGCGCATCGCGCGGTGAAACTGATGCATGCGGCCGGCGTTCCGATCGACGTGCTGCAACTCGCGCTCGGCCCCGGCGAAACCGTCGGCCGGCGATTGACGAGCGATCCGCGCATCGCCGGGGTGGCGTTCACCGGATCGACCGAGACCGCGCGCGCGATCAACCGTGCGCTCGCCGCGCGCGACGCGCCGCTGGCCGCGCTCGTCGCCGAAACGGGCGGGCAGAACGCGATGATCGTCGACTCGACCGCGCTGCCCGAGCAGGTGACCGACGCGGTGATCTCGAGCGCGTTTCGCTCGTGCGGGCAGCGCTGCAGCGCATTGCGCGTGCTGTACGTCCAGCACGAGATCGCCGACGCCGTGGCTGCGATGATCGCCGGCGCGATGCGCGAACTGCGCATCGGCGATCCGCGCGACCCGGCGATCGACGTCGGCCCGGTGATCGACGCCGCCGCGCTCGAGGCGCTGCGCTCGCACCGCGACTGGCTGCGCACCCACGCGA
>JBKBSH010000095.1:0-7570 GCA_046291795.1 Burkholderiaceae bacterium
CCTAAATCCGGCAGTTGAGCGCGCGGCAGAGTGCGTGCGGCGGGCCGGCGGGCTAGGCGCGACGACGACGCAAGGCAGCCCCTTGCGAGGAGGAGCAACGACGCCAGCCGGCCCGCCGTGCGCGCCATGCCGTGCGCAGCGGGCTCACCCTCCGGGTCAACGACGTCGAAGCCGCAAAGCCTTGACACGCAACGCATCGTCCGCAGCCGCGAGCGGTCAACTGCCGGATTTAGGTTGAATGGCCGACATCGCAAAGCGGTGCAACGAGGGCTGCCACGCGATGTGCGCGGCGCGGTTTCCGCGAGCACTGCGCGAAGAACGGTCAAGGAGCGACCCGCGCTGCAAAAGCGCAACGTCGGTTGAAGCTGCGGCGCCGCGTGCGCGGGACTCGCCAAGATTGGCTCGACGCGAAGATCGAACTTCGGGTACCCTGCGCAGTGTCGTGATACCGGCCGCCGGAAGAATCCAAAGCCGACGACCCGCGCTGCATCTGACCCGCCCGCGCAACCAACTCGGCCATCAGGAAAGAACAAAGATGCCCAACGTCGCCGCGTTGCTCAAACAAGAAATCACCCGACTCGCCCGCAAGGAGGTTCGCGGCGCGACCGTTGCGCTGAAGAAGGCTTCCGCGCAGCATCGGCGGGCCATCGCCGCACTGAGGCGGCAGATCGCACAGGCGCAGCGGCAGCTCGCGACGCTCGCCCGCAGACTTGAACGGGGCACCGGCGGCGGCGCGCCCGCGGCGCCCGAGGAACCCAAGGTGCGGTTCGTCGCGCGCGGACTGCGCTCGCATCGCGCGCGCCTGGGCCTGTCGGCCGCCGAATACGGCAAGCTCGTCGGCGTCAGCGCGCAGTCGATCTACAACTGGGAGCAAGGCGCGGCCCGCCCCCGCGCAGCGCAGCTCGCCACGCTGGTGGCCCTGCGCGGAATCGGCAAGCGCGAAGCGCAGGCACGACTGCAGCAGCTCGCTCAGGCATCGGGCAAAGAGCGGAAGCGGCGCACCCGGCGCTGACGCGCCGCGCGCGGCACCGAATACCGAACGGCGCCCCCGTCTGCGTTACGCTTGCGGTCGACCGCGTGACGTGCGCGTTGACCTTCGGCGGGTCGTCGATCGCCGCAGCGCCGGTCGCGTTCCAGCCGGTGATACGCGGCGAGCCGCCCGACGTCCGCCTGAGTTTTCCGCTGCAACCTTCCTGCCGCGGCAGCGTGCATCCGTCCTTGGCGCAGCGCTCGTTGAGCGCCGCGCCGCGCGGTGCTACCCTGCGATTCGCTTCAATTCCGCCGCGCCGGTAGCACTCACAAGGTGCCGCCCGGCGGCACGACGGGCACCGACCCGGTCCGCCCGTCGCGCTCCCAAGAACACGATTTTTGGAACGAGGTCCGCCGCATGAACGCCCCCCTTACCGATGCCGTCCGCCGCGCGCTGGCGGAGGTCACCCTCGACGACCGCTGGACCCTGGAGCGCGGCCGCGCCTACATGAGCGGCACGCAGGCGCTCGTGCGGCTGATGATGCTGCAGCGTCAACGCGACACGCTCGCCGGGTTGAACACCGCGGGTTACATCACCGGCTATCGCGGCTCGCCGCTCGGCGGTGTCGATCAGACCGCGTGGCGCGCGAGAAAGCATCTCGAAAAGCACCACGTGAAATTCCAGCCCGGCTTGAACGAGGACCTCGCGGCGACGAGCGTGTGGGGAACGCAGCAGGTCAACATGTTCGCCGGCGCGAAGTACGACGGCGTCTTCTCCCTTTGGTACGGCAAGGGGCCGGGGGTGGATCGCTGCTGCGACGTGTTCAAGCACGCCAACGCGGCCGGCACCAGCCCGCGCGGCGGCGTGATCGCGGTGGCCGGCGACGATCACGGCGCGAAGAGCTCGACGCTGCCGCATCAGTCGGACCACATCTTCAAGGCCTGCATGATGCCGGTGCTGTTTCCGGCGACGGTGCAGGAGTATCTCGACCTCGGCCTGCACGGCTTCGCGATGAGCCGCTACGCGGGTGTGTGGGTCGGCATGAAAGCGGTGACCGAGGTCGTCGAGGCGTCGAGCTCGGTCGTCGTCGATCCCGAGCGCGTCGACATCCGCATCCCGACCGACTTCGTGCTGCCGGCGGGCGGGCTGAACATCCGCTGGCCCGACGCGCCGCTCGACCTGGAGGCGCGGCTGCTCGACTACAAGCTGTACGCGGCGCTCGCGTACTGTCGCGCCAACAAGCTCAACCACACCGTGATCGATTCGCCGCACGCGCGCTTCGGCATCGTCGCCAGCGGCAAGGCGTATCTGGACACGCGACAGGCGCTGCACGACCTGGGGCTGGACGATGAAACCTGCGCGCGGATCGGCGTGCGGCTGTTCAAGGTCGGCATGGTCTGGCCGCTCGAGGCGCAGACGATCGGCGCCTTCGCCGAGGGGCTCGAGGAGATCCTGGTCGTCGAGGAAAAGCGCCAGATGGTCGAATACCAGGTGAAGGAAGAACTCTTCAACTGGATCGGCAAGGGCAAGCGCATCCCGCGCGTGATCGGCAAGTTCGACGAGAAGGACGGCGGCGAGTGGGCCGTGCCGCAAGGCAACTGGATCCTGCCCGCGCATTACGAGTTCTCCCCGGCGATCGTCGCCAAGGCGATCGCCGCGCGGCTGTCGAAGCTCGAGCTGCCCGCCGACGTGCGCGCGCGCATCGAGGCTCGGCTCGCGATCATCGACGCGAAGGAAAAGGCCCTCGCCAAGCCGCGACTCGTCGTCGAGCGCAAGCCCTACTTCTGCTCCGGCTGCCCGCACAACACCTCGACCGTGGTGCCCGAGGGGTCGCGCGCGGTCGCGGGCATCGGCTGCCACTACATGGCCCTTTGGATGGATCGCAACACGTCGACCTACACGCAGATGGGCGGCGAAGGCGTTCCCTGGATCGGGCAGGCGCCGTTCACCCGCGAAAAACACATCTTCGCCAACCTCGGCGACGGCACGTACTTCCACTCGGGTTCGCTCGCGGTGCGCGCCGCCGTGGCCGCGAACGTGCCGATCACCTACAAGATCCTGTTCAACGACGCGGTGGCGATGACCGGCGGACAGCCGACCGACGGGAGAATCACCGTGCCGATGATCACGCAACAGATGCACGCCGAAGGCGTGCGCAAGATCGTGATCGTCACCGACGAGCCCGCCAAGTACGACCTGCGGCGGCAGGTCGAGGTCGACCACAGCGGGGTCAACGCGCACGGCGCCACCGGCGACGCGTGGAAGCTCGCGCCCGGTGTGGCCGTGCACCACCGCGACGAGCTGGACCGCGTCCAGCGCGAGCTGCGCGAATATCCGGGCGTTTCGGTGCTGATCTACGACCAGACCTGCGCTTCGGAGAAGCGCCGTCGCCGCAAACGCAACGAGTACCCCGACCCGCCGCGCCGCACGGTCATCAACGAGCTGGTGTGCGAAGGCTGCGGTGACTGCAGTGTGCAGAGCAACTGCCTGTCGGTCGAGCCGCTCGAAACCGAATTCGGACGCAAGCGCACGATCAACCAGTCGAGCTGCAACAAGGACTTTTCGTGTCTGAAAGGCTTCTGCCCGAGCTTCGTCACCGTCGAAGGCGCACGGTTGAGGAAGTCGAAGGCGGCGAGCAAGGACGCGCCGTTGCCGGCGCTGCCGCGGCCCGAGCTGCCGCAGATCCGGCCGGGCGGCGCGTACGGTGTGGTCATCACCGGCGTGGGCGGCACCGGTGTCGTGACGATCGGCCAGCTCCTCGGCATGGCTGCGCACCTCGAAGGCAAGGGGCTGTCGGTGCTCGACATGGCCGGGCTCGCGCAAAAGGGCGGCGCGGTCTTCTCGCACGTGCAGATTGCCGCGCGCCCGCAGGACCTGTTTGCCACGCGCATCGCGATGGGCGAAGCCGACCTGGTGCTCGGCTGCGATCTGATCGTGACGACCGGCAACGAGGCGCTGTCGAAGATCCAGGCCGGCAAGACGCGCGCGGTCGTCAACACCGCGGAGTCGCCGACGGCTGACTTCGTCAGGGACCCCGACTGGCGGTTCGCCGGGCAGACGATGACGCAGCAGGTGCGCGACGCGGTGGGGTCGGAGGCGAACTGCGCGTTCGTCGACGCGTCGGGCCTGGCGACCGCGCTGATGGGCGACGCGATCTACACGAACCCCTTCGTGCTGGGCTACGCGTGGCAGAAAGGCTGGATCCCGCTGTCGCTCGAGGCGCTGCTGCGCGCGATCGAGTTGAACGGTGTGGCGATCGAGGCAAACAAGCGCGCCTTCGAGTGGGGCCGTGTGGCCGCGCACGACCTCGATGCGGCGAAGAAGGCCGCGTACCCCGACCAGTACGCGGCGCAGGTGATCGAGTTGAAGCGGACGTCATCGTCGCTCGAAGAGATCGTCGCCCGACGCGTCGAGTTCCTGACCGGCTACCAGAACGCGGCGTACGCCGGCCGCTACGCGGCGCTGGTCGACCGCGTGCGCAAGGTCGAGTCCGACCGGCTGGGCAGCACCCGGCTCGCGGAGGCCGTCGCGCGCAACTACTTCAAGCTGCTCGCCTACAAGGACGAGTACGAGGTCGCGCGGCTGCACGCCGACCCGGCATTCCGCGCGAAGATCGACGCGCAGTTCGAAGGCATCGACGGCAAGCCGTACAAGCTCGATTTTTACCTCGCGCCGCCGCTGCTCGCGCGGATCGACCCCGCGACCGGCAGGCCGAAGAAGATGCGTTTCGGCCCGTGGGTGATGGGCGCGTTTGCGCTGCTCGCCAAGCTGAAGTTCCTGCGCGGCACCCCGTTCGATCCGTTCGGCCGCACCGCGGAACGCCGCGCGGAGCGCGCGCTGATCGGCGAGTACGAGGCGCTCGTCGACGAGCTGCTCGGCAGGCTCGCGGCGGACAATCACGCGGTCGCGTTGCAGCTCGCGGGCTTGCCGGAGGAGATCCGCGGTTTCGGCCATGTCAAGGCCCGCAACCTCGAGCGCGTGCGCGCGCAATGGGCCGAGTTGCTCGCGAAGTTCCGCGGCCAGCACCGCGCGCAGGTGATCCGGATGCCCGCCAAGGTCGCGTGAGCCCGGTTTGCGCTGAATCAAACGCGCGCTTTCGCCGGAATCAAACGTCGTCCAGATCGCGCTGGCGCTGAGCACTGCGTTGCACTAGGTTCGTGGGGTCACTTGGCCTCGACGGCCCGGGAGGTGCGATGCGGCAACGGCATCCGGACGAAAAACGGCTCGAAGGGCTCGATCGGCTCGATCCGAGCGAGCAGGCGCGGCTTCTCAACGCGCTCGCGCACGAGGCACGCCTGATCGAATTCGCCGTCGACAGCGACGGGGAGGACGCGCAAGCGGTCGGCGCGGCGCTCGAGCGAGCGCTCGAACTCGCGGTCGACGCCGATTCAGAAAGCGAAGCGCAGCGGGCCCAGGCTGCACTGGCGGACGCGCTGGACGCGGTCAAGCACGCGGGATTCGCGGTGTCGGCCGGTGTCTCGCGCATCGAAGTCGAAGGCGCGCTCGGCCTGACGCTGATGCCGGTTCTGACGGCAGTGCTCTCGGCGAACGGCCGCGGCGCGCTCGACACGACCAAAAGCTAGAAGATCATCACCCGCGCATCGGCCTCGGCGGCCGCATCGACGATTGTCGCCGCGCCTGCAACGCCTTCGACCTCCTCGATCAGCGTCTCGTCGCGGGCGTGCTCGTGGCGCGCCATCGCACACGCGTACAGCTTCACGCCCGCGGCGTGCGCTTCGCGAATGAAGTCGCGGACGGTCTTGCTGCGCGCGCGGTCGGTGTACGCGGCTTCGGCCTCGCCCGCGACCAGCCAGCGCACCGCGCTCGACGTGAAGTGCATCTCGACCTCCTGGTCGAGCGCGCGCGCCGCCAGCGCGTAGACGAAAGGCGCCGCCGCCAGCACCGCACCGCCGGCGCGATCCGGCCCGCACGACCACACGACGATGACGAGCCGGCGCGCTTCGCTCATGTCCAGCGCGACGGATCGAATGCGTCGTCGGGCGCGGACGCCGGCGGCTCGAATCGGTCGATTCGCGTCGACAGCCATGCGCGATACGCAGCCACGTCCAGCAAGCGCCCGCGCTCGGCGTCGGGCTGCGTGGGACGCACGTGGAAAAGCCAGCCCTCGCCGTACGGATCGCGCGTGACGAGCGAGACGTCGCGTTCGACCGCCGGGTTGGCGGCGAGAACGCGGCACGACAGCGGCGCGTGGATCGCGACCGCGCTCTTGGCCGTTTCCATGACGCCGAGCGAGCGGTCGAGCGCGACCTGCGTGCCGGCCGGCCGCGGCGTGAACAGCATGAACTGACCGTGCATCGCCATCAGGTGCGTCGTCCCGAGCGTGGCGGTGCCGTCGTCTTCGAACCGCACCCACATGTCCTGCTCGGCCGCGTAAAGGCGGTCGGCGGGGAGTCGCTTGAGTTCAGCTGGGTCCATCGGGTCCGTCCTCGGCTGAGTCAGCGAGCATGCGCTCGTCTTGGCCGGGGCGCACGGAGGTGCCCGCCGAGCCCCTCGTTCCCGACCTTGCGGCACCACCGAGCCCAGCCCGGCGGACGCCACGCGCGAAGCGCTTGGCGGAAGAGTATGGGAGTCGAACCCACCAGGGATTGCTGGCAACCCCTACCAGATTTGAAGTCTGGCCGGCCCACCGGGACGCGACACTCTTCCAGCAAACATGTCGAACCGCCGCGGCGCGCGCACGTCACGGCCGCCTCTCATCGCCGCGCCACGGATTATCGCGGCGCACGAGGTGATCGTCGCGCACGCGTCGCGTATAGCCGACGCGGTCGAAGAACTCGAGGATCTGGATCGCGAGCTTGCGGCCGGTGCCGATGCGGTCGCGGAACTCGGCGGCGCGCGCCGCACCGTGCGCGGCCGACAGTTCGCCGACGATCTCCGCCATCGCGGCGACCGCGTCGCTCAGAAAGAAGTGATCGTGCGCGACCAGCGTCACCTCGCCGACGCGTGCCACCCGCCTGAGCAGCGCGCGCACTTCGGTTTCGGCGATGCCGGTGTCGCGCGCGATGTCGCGCACGCGCGGCGGGTGGAAGCGGTTTTCCATCAGCAGCGGCTTGATCCGCTCCCAGCGCACGCGTTCGTCGCGCGCCAGCTCGGCCCTGTGCGCCGGGTCGCCGACGAAGGCGCCGCGGCGGACGAGTCGCCCTTCGCGCAGCAGTTCTTCGACCAGATCGGCGAACGCGTCGGCCGAAAGCGCGGGCGCGACCATCCGCCGCAACCGGTTCTGCTCCACGCCCGGCATTTCGGGCTCGCGTTCGTGCGTGCCGGCCACCGCGGCCAGCGTCTTCGCGCGCAGCGCATCCCACGCCTGCGGCGCGAACGCGACGCCGGCGGCCACGCGCGCGCCGACGCTCGCGAGCAGCGGCTGCAGTTCGTCGTCGCGCAGGTTCCAGGCGGATGCGAGCTGAGCGACGCTTCTGGCTTCGTGCGTCAGCGCGGCGGCGAGCGCCTCGCGCGGGGCCGCTTCGGCGAGCGCACGCAACACCGCCAGCCGCGCCGGCGTGCGCCTGCCGCGCTTCGGCGGCGCGATGTCGAGCACCACACCGCCGCCCAGCGTGTGCGCGGCTTGCGCGTCGCGCAGCA
>JBKBSH010000096.1:0-7536 GCA_046291795.1 Burkholderiaceae bacterium
CGCTGCCCGCTGCGCGCAGCGCCGACGGCGGACCGCTGGAGTTCGCGTGGCAGGGGCCGTACCGCGTGAAGGTCGGGCAGCCGTTCGAGGTCGCGCTCGAAGTCAACGCGAGCGCCGACCTGACGCGGCTGCCGCTGGTGGTCCGCTTCGATCCTGCGGTGCTGACGTTCCTCGATGCGCAACTCGCCGAGTTCGCATCGAAGAGCGGAGTCGGCGCGCTGAAGCCGGAGGTCGACGCGAACCGCGGCAGCGTGCGCTTCGATCTGCAGGCGGGTGCGGGCATGTCGTTCCGTGGCCACGGCGTGCTGCTCGCGCTGCGCTTTTCGGCGCGCGCGCCGCGCCAGCAGACGCAGCTCACGCTGGCGCAGATCGAGCTGAAGGACGCGAACGGCGCGCTCGCCGCCGCGGTGCGGTCCGCGCCGCTGACGCTGAGGGTCGGATCGTGACGATGCAAGCGAATCGACACGCACGCGGATTCACGCTGATCGAGCTGGTGGTCGCGCTCGCGCTCGTCGGCGTGCTCGCGCTCGTGTCGGTGCCGCTTTACGAGATCGCCACGACGCGGATGAAGGAAGCCGAACTGCGCGGCGCGCTGCGCACGATCCGCGGCGCGATCGACGCATACAAGGCCGCGGCCGACAGCGGCGCGATCGCGAAAGGCGCGACCGAATCGGGCTATCCGCCTTCGCTCGACGTGCTGGTCAACGGCGTCGAAGCGCAGCGCGATGCGGCGGGCCGCAGGGTCGTGTTCCTGCGGCAGTTGCCGCGCGATCCGTTCTTTCCGGACCCGTCGGTGCCGGCCGCGCAGCAGTGGGCCACGCGCAGTTACGGCAGCCCGCCCGACGATCCGCAGCCCGGCGCCGACGTCTTCGACGTCGCGTCGCGATCGCGACGCGTCGGCAGCAACGGCGTGCCGTACCGGGAGTGGTGAATGAGCGGCTTGCGGATCGCGGATCGCGGATTGCGCCCGACGGGGTTCACGCTGATCGAACTCGTGATCGTGATGGCGACGATCGCGCTGCTGCTGACGCTCGCGGTGCCGCGCTACTTCCAGACCATCGAAAACGGCAAGCTCAACGTGCAGCGGCAGAACATCGCGACGATCCGCGACGCGATCGACAAGTTCTACGGCGACCAGACGCGCTATCCGGAGTCGCTCGACGAACTCGTGCGTATGAAATACCTGCGCACGGTGCCGGTCGACCCGCTGACGCAGTCGCCGGACTGGGTGCCGGTGCCGCCGCAGGATCCGACGCTCGGCGGCGTCTACGACGTTCGCAGCGCCTGGAAACCGAAGGAGGACGACCGTGCGTCGTGACGCCGCGCGCTGCGTGCGCGCCCGCGGGCTCGTGCTGCTCGCGGTGCTGATGCTGCTCGTGCTGGTCGGGCTGGCGGCGCTGGTCGGCGCCGAGGTCTGGGCGACCGCGCTGCAGCGCGAGCGCGAGGCCGAGCTGCTTTTCGTCGGCGAGCAGTACCGGCGCGCGATCGAAAGCTATTGGCGCGCGTCGCCGACGGTCAAGACGCTGCCGACGTCGCTCGACCAGTTGCTCGAAGACGACCGCTTTCCGACGCCGGTGCGTCATCTGCGGCGCCGCTACGCCGACCCGATGACCGGCTCGACCGACTGGGGCCTCATCAAGCTCGGCAACGGCATCGCGGGCGTGCACTCCACGTCGAAGGAGGCGCCGCTGAAGCAAAGCGGCTTTGCCCCGCAGTACATCGAATTCGAGCGCGCCGGCCGCTACGACCAGTGGCGCTTCGTCTTCAAGCTGCCGCGCCAGCCCGGTGCGCCCGCGCGCCCGCGCGCCGCGCACAACGATGTTTCCGTCAACGACGACCGCAGGAACAACCCGCCATGAAGAACCGCACCCTGATCGCCGAAGACCACAACCTGCTGCGGCAGGGCCTGTGCTCGCTGATCGGCGCGCTGCCCGATTTCGAGATCGTCGGCGAGGCGCGCGACGGCAAGGAGGCCGTGCGGCAGGCGATCGCGCTGCAGCCGAACCTGGTCCTGATGGATCTGTCGATGCCCGGCATGAACGGGATCGAGGCGACCGCACAGATCAAGCGGCGGCTGCCGCACATCCGCGTGGTCGCGCTGACGGCGTTCAAGACCGACGAGTACGTGCGGGAGGCGCTGCACGCGGGCGCCGACGGCTACGTGTTGAAGGACGCGTCCTACGAGGAGCTCGCCTCCGCGCTGCGCAGCGTCGTCGCCGGCAAGAAGTTCCTGAGCCCCGACGTGTCCGGGCAGCTCGTCAACACCTTCCTGCACCGCGGGCTCGCGCCGCCGCCGGCCACCCCTTGGGACAAGCTCACGTCGCGCGAGCGCAGCATCCTGAAGCTGATCGCCGAAGGGCGGACCAATCGCGAGGCCGCGAGCTACCTGAACGTCAGCCCGAAGACCGTCGAGAAACACCGCGCCAGCCTGATGCGCAAGCTCGGCTTGCGCAACGTCGCTGAGCTGACGCTCGCCGCGCTCGAGTGCGGGCTCATCGAGCGGCCCGGGTCGGTCTCGCGGCTGATCGATTCGGGACGCGGCGCCAGCGGCCGCTTCGAGGCCGGTCCGCTCGGGGTGCGCGCACCGATGTCGTAGCGCCGGGCCGCGCAGCGCTTTTTTCGCCCCTTCGCAACGCCGGCGACGCCGGCGCCGCTCACGCCGCGGCGCCGACGCCGCGGTCGAGCTTCCACACTGCCCCGACCACGGTGCCGCTCATCGGCGTCGATTCGAGCAGCAGACGGCCGTTAGTGCCCTCGACGCGCCGCTTGATGCCCTGCAGCCCGACGCCGAGCAGACACGCGTTGCCGTAGAAGAGCTGCGCCGCCTCGAAGCCCGAGCCGTCGTCGACGATCGTCAACTCGAGTTCGTCGCCGCGCTTTCGCAGCGACACCCGCACGCTCTTGGCGTTGGCGTGCTGCGCGGCGTTGCTGACGGCCTCTTCGATGATGCGAAAGATCTCCAGTTTGAGCGTTTCCGGGATGTCGGCTTCGGCGACCTCGACGATGCGCTCGACGCGCAGTGTGCGGTACGCCTGCTCGCAGTGGCGGCAGAACCACTCGATCGTCGGCAGCAGCCCGAGGTCGTCGAGCAGGCTCGGCCGCAGCTCCATCGAAATGCGCCGCACCTCGCCGATCACGTCGCGCAGCCGGCCCGTCACGTTGATCAGCACGTCGGTCGCCTCGCTGTACGCGCCGCGCATCAGCCGCTGCAGCGCGTCCTCGACCATGAACTTGGCCATGATCACGAGCGGCGCAACACCGCCGTGCAGCTCGCTCGCCACGCGCGTGCGCTCGGCCTCCTGCGTGCTGAGCAGGTCGTAGGCGAGGCGGCGCAGATCCATCTCGTCGCGGTCGGGGACGCTGGCGAGCGCAGGCTGGCCCTGCACTTTGGTCCAGCCGACCACGTGATCGCCTTCGTCGCCGTCGTCGATCGGCCGTGCCGACATCCGCACCAGCGTGCGGCGCCCGCTGCGGCCCGCGAGCAGCAGCTCGCACGATTCGAGCGCGCCGGCCACGATCCGCGCCGTCACGCCTTCGGCCGCAGCGCGCCAGCCTTCGGCGGCCAGGCCGACCAGCGTGCGTCCTCTGAGCTCGTGCGGCGCGTAGCCGAGCAGCGCGGCTGCGTCGGCGGTCGCCGAGACGATCCGGCCGTCGCCGTCGAGCCGAACCGCGGCGACGACACCGGCAGTGTCGCCCGGTCGCGCCGCGTGCTTTTGCGACAGGCTTCTGATGTGCGCGTCGAAATCGAATCCGAAATATTCGCGGGTCATGGCAACGAGTCTCGATTCGCCGCGAGGCAAGCTTGGTCCATGCAAACTCGGGCGGCAATCACACGTTCGGGCATCGCGCGCACGGGACGGGCGCCCGACGTCCGCCGCCCGAACGCGCGGGGCGCGTGCCCCGCTTAATCGTCCGTAAGCCGGGCGCGCGCCGCGTCTTCATCGGGTATCTCCGGCGCCGCCCGCGGCAAGCGCCGCTTGCGATTCGGCGGCCGGATACAGGCGGACGCGGCGCGAGGCGAACCGCTGCGACGGCCCGATCGCCAGCCGCGGGTACGCCGTCAACGGGGGAACGTTCTCCAGGTTGTGCTCGAGCTTCTCGATGCAGTACTCGCGCGAGAAGCGATCGTCGACGTGCATCAGCGTCTCGACCGCGACGACCGCGGCGAGCAGCGCATTGGCCGCGATGCGCCTGGCCCCGACCTCGACTCGCTTTCCGGCGAACCAGGCGTCCGCGCGCGCCATCTGCCGCCGCGCCTGCGCGTCGGGAGCGAACGGCGCGACGAGCACCGCGCGCTCGCGCAGCGCAGCGTCTTCCGGCCGCCACGCATCGGGCAGTTCGGCGAATGCACCGGCCAGCACGTAAACGCGCCGCGGCGGATTCGCGAGCGACTGCCAGCGTCGTTCGATCGCGCCCGACGGCAGCGCAGCCACCAGCACGTCGTCGGCGCGCGGCGCGCGCTCGGCCACACCGATGCCGTTGCGCGCGAGCGCCGCGGCGATCACCGCGCGCTGCCGCGCGCCGGTGGAGCCCGGCGCGGTCCACAGCACGACTTCTCGCGTTCCCGTCAGCGCCGCCGCGACGGCATCGGCCTCGGCCGCGAGCCCGGGCGAAAAGTAGATGCTGTAGAAATCCTCGCGTCCCGGAGGCAGCCACGCGTTGGGCAGCAGGCAGGGTAGGCGCGCGCGCTCGCAGAACTCGTGCACCGGCGACCAGTCGTCGTACGACAGCCCGGAAAGCAGCGCGAACACCGGCGTGGCCGCGTAGCGCGCTTCGAGCTGCGCGCGCCAGGTATGCGGTTCGCCCGTCAGCGCCCAGTGTTCGAGCCGCCAGCGGCGGAAGCGCCGGTACATCGTGCTGTCGGTGCGCAGCGCCTGCGCGCGACGGCGCGTTTCGTTCCGCGTGCCCGCGTTCTTGTCGGCGAAGAAGGTCTGCAGCGTGCGCAGCAGATCGTCGACCTGCTCGGGCGGCACATCGGGCGTGGTCACCGTCGCGAAGACGACCTCCTCGTCGGTCACGCCGGGCGCCGTGTCGATGGACAGCGTCCGCAGATAGGCGGCCAGCGCGCCGACTTCCTGCGCCGTGAACGCATAGCGCGGCATCGGCGCGGCGAGCGCGACGCCATCGGGGGCGACGCCTTGCTCGAGCGCGCGCGCAAGCGTGGCCTCGTCGTAGGCGGGCCGCGTGCGGTCGCGGCTCGGCCAAGGCAGCCGCTGGCCCGTCTGCGGCGCGAGCGGATTGAACAGCAGGTGCCCGGCGATCGGCGGCACGAGCAAATTGGCTTCCGCGCTGCCGAGCCCGCTGCGGCGATGGCAGGCGACGCAGGCAGCCGCCTGCGGCGGGATCGGCGCGCCCTGCACGCGCGCGGCGCCGGCTCGCGCGAGCGCCGGATCGGTGCCGAAGTAGATCGCTTCGCCGCGCGCGATCAGCGCGGCGTCGGGCGCGGCCTGCGCAACCGCCGCAGCACTGGCCCACAGTGCGGCGAGAAGCAGCGCGCGCATCGGCTCACCGCTGCGCCGGCAGACGTCGGTAGACGGCCAGCAGTTCGTTCGCGGTGGCGAATCCCTCGACGCGGACCCACGGCGCCGCGCGCGAGCGCCGCATCAGCACGACCGGCGGATGGCTGGCCTTCGATCCGCGATACACGTCGAAGGCCTGCTGCACGCGCAGCAGCTCGTCGAAGTCGCCCGAATAGAAGTCCCAGTCGCGATCGATGTCGAAGCGGCGCGCGAACTCCGCGAGCCGCTGCGGTGTGTCGTTGTCGGGATCGATCGTGAACGACGTAAAGCGCGCGCGTTCGCCATGCGCCGCGAGCAGCCGCTGCAGCTCGGCGAGCGTGGCGGTCTGCGTCGAGCAGATCGTCGAGCACGTCGTGTAGATGAAGTTGACGATCTGCGGCGTGTCGGTGTCGAGCGGGCCGGGCAGCCGCATCGACCGGCCGCGGGTGTCGACGACGCGCGCAGCCGGCACCGTGTAGCGCGCCTGCGTCGATACCGACAGCCCCGCCGTGGCGACCTGCGCGTTCGCGGCATCGTGCGCGCGCGCCGAAGCGGCCCACGCGGCGGCGATCAGCAGCACCAGGGCGAGACGGCGCATCGGCGGTCAACGCACCAGCACCGCGACCTGCACGCGCTCGCGCGCGCTGCCGTCGGCGGCAAGCAGCGTACAGACGAACTGGTCGACGCCGCGGAAGCCGGCGCGCGGCGTGTAGCGCACACTGCCGTCGTCGCCGACCTCGACGCGTCCGCCGCGGATCGTCTGCGAGGCGCGGATCGAATCGAACGCCGTGTCGCCGGCGAGCTGAGCGCGCGACAACTGCACCGGCTCGGCGGGCCGTGTTACCACCGACAGGCGACGCATCGTCGTCGCAACGGCGGCTGGTGCCGCCTGCGGCTCGACCGCCACACGCCAGCGCCGGCCGTCGGCGGTGTGGGCGACGATCGTGAACGCAGCCGGCTTCGCTTCGTCGCCGGCGACATAGCGCAGCCGGTCGGCGGCGAGCGTCTCCAGGCTGCCGCGCGCAGGCTTGTCTTCGATCTCGATGCGAGAGAGCTTCGCGGTCCAAGGCAGCACGGCGAGCAGCGAGCGCGCGTCGATCTCGAAACGGCCGCTCGCGCCCAGTTCGGGCCGCCAGGTGAGCGCGGTCGGCGACTTCTGCGCGGGCACCGGCTCCGAGGACGCCAGCGCCGCGGCCAGGCGACGCTCGCGCTCCTCCAGCGCTGCCATCGGCGACTCCGATGCGATCAGCGCGAGCATCCCGCTCGCCAGCGCCGCCGCGAACGACGTGCCCGTGACGCGCAGCGGCTCGCCCAGCACGCGGCCGGCGGCGTCCACGCTTTCGATCTCGACGCCGGGCGCGAGCACGTGCGGATACGCACCGCCGCCGCACGCCGACGGGCCGCGCCCGGACTGGTCGGCGACCTTGCCCTCGGCGGTCAGCGCGCCGACCGCGAGCACACCCGGATTGTTGGCCGGGCTCATGCTCGTGTTCGGCTCGGGCCCTTCGTTGCCGGCGGCGAAGACGACGTGGATGCCCGCGGCGCGCAGCACGGCGAAGTCGCGTGCGAACTCCGTCTCGCAGCGACCGACGGTCTGCGGCAGTCCCCACGAGTTGTTGACGATCTGCGGCGCGTCGGCCGTCTCCGGGCGCGCGTCGGGGTCGAGCAGCCACTGATAGACGCGGTGCACGGCCGAGAGGCTGCCCACCCCGTTGTCGTCGTAGATGCGCGCGGCGATCCATTGCGCGTGCGGCGCCACCCCGACCGGCGGCCCGCCGGCAATGCCGCTGCCGCCCGCGATCACGTACGCGACGTGCGTGCCGTGTCCGCTGGCGTCGAACGGCCGCGCGTGCTGGCCAAAAGGGTCGAACCAGTCGGCCTGACCGCCGCGGAAGCTCGCCATCAGCGGCCGCTCGCGCGCATCGACGCCGGAATCGACGACGGCGACGACGACCCCTTTGCCGGTGACGCCGCGCTGCCAGTACGAAGCCACGCCGAGTGCGCTCAAATGCGCGGGCAGTTCGCCGCGCCATGCGGC
>JBKBSH010000097.1:0-6581 GCA_046291795.1 Burkholderiaceae bacterium
GCCACGCGCATGCCGAACGCGCGGCCGTAGCCCGCGACGAGTCGGCCGATCCGACCGTAACCCCAGATGCCGAGCGTCTTGCCGCGCAGCGATTCGCCGAATCCGGCAAGCGGATCGGCCGCGGTCGCCGACACGCTCTGCTGCCATCGTCCGGCGTACAGGTTCGCCATGTAGGCCGGCAGTCGGCGCAGCGCTGCGAGCACGAGCAGCCAGGTGAACTCGGCCGTTGCCGGCGCGTAGCCGCTCGATTCCGCCACCGCGATGCCGCGCCGCGCACAGGCGGCGAGATCGAGGTGCGCGCCGGCCTTGCCGGTCTGGCTGATCAGCTTCAGGCGCGGCAGTCGGGCGAGCAGCGCATCGGTGATCCGGGTGCGGCTGCGGATGAGCACGAGCGCGTCGAAGTCGGCCAGCCGTGCGGCGAGCTGTCCGGTTCCGCGCGCGGGGTGATTGAAGACCTTCACCTCGTGTCCGTCCAACCTGCGAAAGCAGTCGAGATGACGGACCACGTCCTGGTAATCGTCGAGGATGGCGATGCGCATCGGCGGACTTTGCCTTGCGCCGGTGCGGCACGCAACACAGCCCCACCGCGATCGGCGGCGGCGTGCCGTCCGTCCGCGGGCAACGCCGTCGCCGGGCGGCGCTGCGCGCGCGCGGTAAACTGCCGGCGTTTCCGCGCGGTCCCAACGCCCGATCGGGGCGCCTCCGAGGTCACCGCCGCGTGCCGGTCAATAGCCGAGTCGCACCTGAACTGAGCTCCTGCGGCAACCTGCGACGCCGCGGAGGGAGACCGATCGATGAGCGCAGTTGCGTCGAATCCGGGCGGCTACACCCCCGCCTACGTCAAACACCGCAAGCTTGCCGCCTGGGTCGCCGAGATCGCGCGGCTCACACGGCCGGATCGCATCGTCTGGACCGACGGCTCGGCTCAGGAGTACGACCGGCTATGCGACGAGATGGTGCGCGCGGGCACGCTGCGGCGCCTGAATCCGGACAAGCGGCCGAATTCTTACCTTGCTTGGTCCGATCCGAGCGATGTCGCTCGCGTCGAGGACCGCACCTTCATCTGTACCGAGGACCGCGCCGATGCCGGTCCGACCAACAACTGGATCGCGCCGGCCGAGATGCGCGCGACACTGAACGGGCTGTTCGCCGACTGCATGCGCGGCCGAACGATGTACGTGATCCCGTTCTCGATGGGTCCGCTGGACTCGCACATCGCGCAGATCGGTGTGCAGATCTCCGACAGCCCGTACGTCGTCGCCAACATGCGGATGATGACGCGAATGGGCCGCGCGGTGATCGACGCGCTCGGCGAGGACGGCGCCTTCGTTCCCTGCGTGCACTCGGTCGGCAAACCGCTCGCGCCGGGCGAAAGGGACGTGCCCTGGCCGTGCAACGCGACCAAGTACATCGTGCAGTTTCCGCAAACACGCGAGATCTGGAGCTACGGATCGGGCTACGGGGGCAACGCGTTGCTCGGCAAGAAGTGCTTTGCGCTGCGCATCGCATCGACGATGGGCCGCGACGAAGGCTGGCTCGCCGAGCACATGCTGATCCTCGCGGTCACGTCGCCGCAGGGGCGCAAGTACCACGTCGCCGCGGCATTTCCGTCGGCGTGCGGCAAGACCAACTTCGCGATGCTGATCCCGCCGGCGGGGTTCGACGGCTGGAAGGTGACGACGATCGGCGAGGACATCGCCTGGATCAAGCCGCACGCCGACGGACGGCTGTACGCGATCAATCCCGAGTACGGCTGCTTCGGTGTGGCGCCCGGCACGAGCGAGAAGACCAACCGCAACGCGATGGCGATGCTGCACTCGAACGTCATTTTCACCAACGTCGCGCTGACCGACGACGGCGACGTGTGGTGGGAAGGCATGGGGCCGGCGCCGGCGCATCTGATTGACTGGCAGGGCAACGACTGGACGCCCGACTGCGGGCGCAAGGCCGCGCACCCGAACGCGCGCTTCACGGTCATGGCGAACCAGTGCCCGTCGATCGACGAGGACTGGGAGAACCCGGAAGGCGTGCCGATCGACGCCTTCGTCTTCGGCGGGCGCCGGTCGACGACGGTGCCGCTGGTGACGGAGGCGCGCGACTGGCAGGAGGGGGTGTACATGGCCGCGACGATGGGCTCGGAAACGACCGCCGCGCAGGCGGGCGCGCAGGGCGTCCTGCGGCGCGACCCGTTCGCGATGCTGCCGTTCTGCGGCTATCACATGGGCGATTACTTCGGCCACTGGCTCGACATGGGCGCGCGCCTGCAGGCCGGCGGTGCCAGGCTGCCGAAGATGTTTTGCGTGAACTGGTTCCGCACCGACGGCGACGGCAGGTTCGTCTGGCCCGGCTTCGGCGAGAACATGCGCGTGCTCGAATGGATGGTCCGCCGCATCGAGGGTCGCGCGCACGGCGCCGAGCACGTGTTCGGCATCTCGCCGCGCTACGAAGACCTGCACTGGGACGGGCTGGCGTTTGCGCCGGCCGCGTACGCGCGCATCGCGTCGGTCGACGCGCACGCCTGGCGCGAGGAGCTGCACTCGCACTCGGAGCTGTTCGACAAGCTGCGCGACCGGCTGCCCGAGCAGCTCGAGGCGACGCGGCAGCGGCTCGCGCGGCGGCTCGGCGCCTAGTCGGGCCGCAGCGTGAACAGCAGGTAGCGCTTGTCGCGGCTGAACACGTCGGGGTCGAGCGCATCGAGGCTGACCGCATCGAGCTTGCCGCGCACCGCGGGCTGGAACAGGTACGCGGCCAGCGGCCGGCGCAGGAAGAACTTCTCGGACGCAAAGCGCGCCAGCGGCAGCGCAAACCTGGCCGCGAGGAGCTTGCCGTACGCGAGTGTGGGCAGAACGTTCTCGGTGATGTCGACGCGCTCGGCGATCGCCAGTCCGTGGCGCGCGAGCGCGGCCTCGAAGTCGGCGAGCAGATGGCCGGAGCGGTTCTTCGCGTCCGGGCGCAGCCGGAAGTAATCGACGACGATCCAGCGCCCGCCGGGCGCGAGCAGCGCGCGGACGGCTCGCATGCCCGCGTGCAGATCGATGTACTGGAACGACTCGGCGTTGACGAGAGCGTCGAACTTGGGCGCGATCGCCGCGGCGTCGATCCGCTCGAACACGCTTTCGATCAGCGCGATGTGCGGCCAGCGCGCACGGATGTGCGCCGCGTGCGCGGCGTTCGGCGTCACCCCCACGGGCCGCGCGCCGGCGGCGTCGAGCCGCGCGAGCAGCCCGCCCATGCCGCAGCCGACGTCGAGCACTCGTTCGCCCGGGCGGACGCGCTCGACGATCAGCGTCGCGTAGTCGTCCATCGCCCGCTTCAGGTCGGCGAAGCTGATCGACTCGGCGTCGGCGGGCGGCTGGCGGAAGTAGCCGTAGTGGAGGAAGTCGTTGCCGAAGACCGCGGCGTACAGCGCCAGCTCGAGATCGTCGGCCGGATCGTGGACGGACCGGTCGGCGCGGTGCATGCGCAAATGGCGCAGCAGCGCAGGCACGTTCAGCAGGCGAGCGACCGGACCGGAACCCACGTGTCGTTTCGTGTTGTGAATCGACGGCAGTCGCGCAACATACAGGTCCGACCCGGATGGGACAAGTCGACCGGGCTGCGCTAAAGTCGCGCCGCCGAGCCCACAACAAACACACGCTCGGCGCCGACGGAATCCGCGATGCGGCTGCGTCGGTCACGAGGAGACGACTGTTGGCGTCGACACACGCAGTCAGGCGAGCGGCGTTGGTCGGGCGCATCGGTGCGCCGCGCAGGGGCGCGTTGCGGGCGGGCGCGACCGGGGAGGGTGCGTGAGCGGCGGCGCGATCATCCTCGAGACGCAGGGCCTGACGAAGGAGTTCAAGGGCTTCGTCGCGGTCAACGACGTCAACCTGAAGGTCGTGCGCGGGACGATTCACGCGCTGATCGGGCCGAACGGCGCCGGCAAGACGACCTGCTTCAACCTGCTGACCAAATTCCTGATCCCGACGCGCGGCAAGATCCTGTTCAACGGGCACGACATCACGTTGGAGCGGCCGGCGCAGATCGCGCGGCGCGGGATCATCCGCTCGTTCCAGATCTCCGCGACGTTCCCGCACCTGACCGTGCTGGAGAACGTGCGCGTGGCGCTGCTGAGCAAGACCGACAAGACGTTCCGCTTCTGGGAGTCGGAGCGGTCGCTCGACGCGCTGAACGGCCGCGCGCTCGAGCTGCTCGACACGGTGGGGCTGCGCGAGTTCGCCGATTACGTCACGGTCGAGCTGCCGTACGGCCGCAAGCGCGCTCTGGAAATCGCGACCACGCTGGCGATGGAGCCGGAGCTGATGCTGCTCGACGAGCCGACGCAGGGCATGGGGCACGAGGACGTCGAGCGCGTCACGCAGCTGATCAGGAAAGTTGCCGCGAACCGTACGATCCTGATGGTCGAGCACAACATGAACGTCGTCGAGACGATCGCCGACACGATCACGGTGCTGTCGCGCGGTCAGGTCATCGCCGAGGGGCCGTACGCGACGGTTTCGAAGAATCCGCAGGTGCTCGAGGCGTACATGGGCAGCGCGGAGGTCGAACTGCAGGGTGCACATGGATAAGGCTGCCGGCGTCGAGTGCCTGCGCCTGACGGACGTGCACGCCTTCTACGGCGAGTCGCACATCCTGCACGGCGTCGATCTGACCGTGAACCGCGGCGAGGTGGTCACGCTGCTCGGCCGCAACGGCGCCGGCCGCACGACGACGCTCAAGAGCATCCTCGGTCTGGTCGGCAGGCGTTCGGGCTCGATCATGGTCAACGGAGTCGAGACGATTCATCTGCCGCCGCACAGGATCGCGCAACTCGGCATCGGCTACTGCCCCGAAGAGCGCGGCATCTTTGCCAGCCTGTCGTGCGAGGAGAACCTGCTGCTGCCGCCGCCGGTGGCGAGCGGCGGGATGTCGCTGGACGAGATCTACGCGATGTTCCCGAACCTGAAGGAACGCCGCACGAGCCCGGGCATGCGGCTGTCCGGCGGAGAGCAGCAGATGCTCGCGGTCGCGCGGATCCTGCGCACCGGCGCGAAGCTGCTTCTGCTCGACGAGATCTCCGAGGGCCTGGCGCCGGTGATCGTCCAGGCGCTGGCGCGCACGATCCGCACGCTGCGCGAGAAGGGGTTCACGATCGTGATGGTCGAGCAGAACTTCCGCTTCGCCGCGCCGCTGGCGGATCGCTTCTACGTCATGGAGCATGGCCGCATCGTCGAGCGTTTCGCGGCGGGCGAACTGGAGCAGAAGAAGGACCTGTTGCACGAGTACCTGGGCGTCTGACGGCGCGCAGTTTTTCAGCAAGAAACGATCTACGAGGAGGCAGTGATGAAACGCAAATGGATGTCGATGCTGGTCGGCGCCGCGCTCGCGTTCGGCGCGGGCGCAGCGGGCGCGCAGATTTCGGACGGCGTGATCAAGATCGGCGTGCTGAACGACATGTCGAGTCTGTACGCCGATCTGACCGGACAAGGGTCGGTGGTCGCAGCGCAATTGGCGATCGAGGATTTCGGCGCCGCGAAGAAGGGGATGAAGGTCGAGGTCGTGTCGGCCGACCACCAGAACAAGCCCGACGTCGGCTCGACGATCGCGCGCACGTGGTACGACACCGACAAGGTCGACGTCATCGTCGACGTGCCGACCTCGTCGGTCGCGCTGGCGGTCAGTCAGATCACGCGCGAGAAGGGCAAGGCTTTTCTCGTATCGGGCGCGGCGACCTCGGACCTGACCGGCAAGGCGTGCTCGCCGAACACGATCCACTGGACCTACGACACGTGGATGCTTGCCAACGGCACCGGTAACGCGATCGTCAAGACCGGCGGCAACACCTGGTTCTTCCTGACCGCCGACTATGCGTTCGGGCATGCGCTCGAACGCGATACCGAGGCGGTGGTGTTGAAAAGCGGCGGCAAGGTCCTCGGCAAGGTGCGGCACCCGCTGAACACGCAGGACTTCTCGTCGTTCCTGCTGCAGGCGCAGGCATCGAAGGCCAAGATCATCGGTCTGGCGAACGCCGGCGGCGACACGATCAACTCGATCAAGCAGGCGGCCGAGTTCGGGATCGTCAAGGGCGGGCAGAACCTCGCGGGTCTGCTCGTGTTCCTGACCGACGTGAAAGCGCTCGGCTTGCAGACGGCGCAGGGGCTGATCTTCACCGAGACCTTCTACTGGGACCTGAACGACGCCACCCGCGCGTTCGCCAAGCGGTTCTCCGAGCGGGCGCCGCGCAACAACTACCCGACGATGATCCACGCGGGCGTTTACTCGGCGGTGCTGCACTACCTGAAAGCGGTCGAGGCGATCAAGACGGACGACGGCACCAAGGTCATCGAGCAGATGAAGAAGATGCCGACCGACGATCCGCTGTTCGGCAAGGGAACGATCCGTGCGGACGGGCGCAAGCTGCACCCGGCATATCTGGTCGAAGTCAAGAAGCCGGCCGAATCGAAGGGGCCGTGGGACCTGTACAAGATCCGCGCGACGATCCCGGCCGACCAGGCGTTCCGGCCGATGAGCGAGGGCGGCTGCCCGTTGATCAAGTAGGGTGGACCGTCGGGGGGGTTAACCAAGTCCGGTGAAACACCCCC
>JBKBSH010000097.1:6591-7447 GCA_046291795.1 Burkholderiaceae bacterium
TGGTGGTTTCCCCGGGGGCGTCTCCCCCCCCCGACTCGGGCGGCTATGGAAATCTTCGGCATTCCGACGCAGGCCCTGTTCGGGCAGTTGTTGATCGGGCTGATCAACGGCTCGTTCTACGCGCTGCTGTCGCTCGGGCTGGCGGTGATCTTCGGGCTGCTGAACATCATCAACTTCACGCACGGCGCCCAGTACATGCTGGGCGCCTTCTGCGCCTACCTGCTGCTGGAGAAGCTCGGCGTCGGCTATTGGTGGTCGCTCGCGATCGCGCCGATCGTCGTCGGGGCGACCGGGATTTTCATCGAGCGCACGATGCTCGCGCGCCTGTACAAACTGGATCACCTGTACGGGCTGCTGCTGACGTTCGGCCTTGCCTTGGTCATCCAGGGCGTTTTCCGCAACGAGTACGGCTCTTCGGGTCTGCCGTATCCGATTCCGGAGCAGCTGACGGGCAGCCGCAATCTCGGCTTCATGTTCCTGCCCAATTACCGCGCCTGGGTGATCGTCGCGTCGCTCGTGGTCTGCCTCGGTACCTGGTACGTGATCGAAAGGACCAAGCTCGGCAGCTATCTGCGCGCCGCGACCGAGAACCCGGCGTTGGTGCAGGCCTTCGGCATCAACGTTCCCCGAATGATCACGCTCACCTACGGCTTCGGCGTCGCGCTGGCGGCGCTCGCCGGCGTGATGGCGGCACCGATCTACCAGGTCAGCCCGCAGATGGGCGCGGACCTGATCATCGTCGTTTTCGCGGTCGTCGTGATCGGCGGCATGGGTTCGATCATGGGATCGATCGTCACCGGGTTCGGTCTCGGACTGATCGAGGGCCTGACCAAGGTCTTCTATCCCGAAGCGTCGA
>JBKBSH010000009.1:0-17647 GCA_046291795.1 Burkholderiaceae bacterium
CGGCCCTACCCCCCGCGCCCCCCCACCCAACCCGCCTCTGCGCCGGCGCCGCTGCGGGCCCACCCGCGGCGCCGACGACCTCGAGCCATACGACGCGGCCGTTGAAACCGGCCGGCAATTCGAAGCGCGCTTCCGCGAGCGAATTGGCCACGCGCGGCGGCAGCAGGTATCCCGCGACCTCGATCGGCGCGCCGCTTGCAAGCTGCCGGCGCAGCGCCCTGCGATCGGTCGACCGGTCGCCCTCCAGACTGTCGGCCGTGGTACGCAGGCGAAGGAACTGGTTCAGCACCTGCGAGCCGTCGAGCGAGGGCTGCCAAAGCAACAGGTTCGGCACATCGCCCGGTTCGAGCAGCGGCGGTAGCAGCAGTGCGCCCGCGCGCAGCCCCCAGAGCCACAGCTCGCCCGCACCGTCATGCCAGGCGGCGATCACGCGCCGCAGGTCGTCGATCCAGCCATCCCAGCTCGCGCCGGCAAACTCGCCCGCGCTGTCGCCGCAGCCGTACAGGTCGGGCTGGACGACCAGCCAGCCATCGGCGGCGAGCGCACGTGCCGTTTGGGCGACCATTCGCCGGCACTTGTTCAGTTCTTCGGCGAACGGATGCGCGAAGACGATCGTTCCGCGGCGCGCGGTCCGCGTCGGACGATGGATCAGCAGGAAGCGCGGCCCGCCCGGTGCCGCTTCGAAGAAGCAGGCCGACGCTTCGAACGCGGCGGCGACTTCAGGATGCAAGCTTGCCTTCGACGAAAGCGACCAAGTTGCCCATGCTGGCGAACGTCTGTCCGTCGATTTCGTCGTCGTCGATCGTGAAGCCGAACTTGTCCTCCAGCGCCGTCAATACCGATACGACGGCCATCGAGTCGAGTTCCGGCACGGCGCCGAGCAGCGGCGTGGTCGCGTCGAACCGGGCGACACGGTCGCCGAGGTTCAGGACACTGGAAAGAACCTGCTTGACCATCTGTTCCGTGTTCAATCGTGTGCTCCCCGCTCGACTTTCGAACCGTACGTCGACATCGACCGCCGACCCGCTTGGCCCGGTTAGTATACAAACCGACGCGAAGATCGAAGGACGCAACTTGCACGGACGCTTTAACGACCAGTCGCACCCGCGCTGTTCGTCCGATCAAACCCGTGACATCGACGGCGCCTTGACTGCAATGCGGACCGTTCGGGGGCGATAGGTCACGGCCGATGCGGCGGGTACTGATGATCGCGTTCCACTTTCCCCCGCTGGCGGGAAGCAGCGGCATCCAGCGGACGCTGCGCTTCGCGCAATACCTTCCCGATCACGGCTGGCAACCGGTCGTGTTGACGGCTTCGCCGCGCGCGTACGAGCGCACGTCCGATGACCTGCTGCGAGAACTCCCGCGCGATTTGATCGTTCACCGCGCGTTCGCCCTGAACACGGCGCGCCATCTCGCGCTGCGCGGGCGCTACCCGGCGCTTCTCGCCCGCCCGGATCGCTGGTTTACGTGGGCGCTTGCGGCCATTCCTGCCGGACTCCGGCTGGTTCGGCGCCATCGACCGGAGGCGATCTGGAGCACGTATCCGATCGCCACGGCGCATGTCGTCGGCCGCTGGCTCGCGCGCCTGACGGGTTTACCGTGGATCGCGGACTTTCGTGACCCGATGGCGCAGGACGGCTACCCTCCAGATCCGGCAACCTGGCGCGCGTTCGAGCGCATCGAACGCAACGCGGTCGAGCATGCGGCTGCGAGCGTCTTCGTCACGCGCGGCGCGGCGGCTCTGTACCGGCGACGCTATCCCGCCGCCGCCGATCGGATCGCCGTGATCGAGAACGGCTTCGACGAGTCGAGCTTTGCAGACCTCGTGCCCGGTGAAGGGCCGCTGGTGCCGGGCCGCTGCACGCTGGTGCATAGCGGCATCGTCTATCCCTCCGAGCGCGACCCGACACAGCTTTTCGCGGCGCTCGGCGCGCTCAAGCGAAGTGGACGCGCGCGCGAGCTGCTGGTGCGATTTCGCGCGTCGGCACACGATGAGCTGCTGCATGAGCTCGCGCGGCGCAACGACGTCGCGGACATGATCGAAGTGGCGCCTGCGCTGCCTTATCGCGAGGCGCTCGCAGAGATGCAGCGCGCCGACGGGCTGCTCGTGCTCCAGGCGTCCAACTGCAACGAGCAGATCCCCGCCAAGGTGTACGAATACCTGCGCTCCGGGCGGCCGATCCTGGCGCTGACCGATCCGAACGGTGACACCGCGGACTTGCTGCGCCGCTGCGGGGTGCGTTACATCGCGCCGCTGGACGATGCGGGCGCCATCGAGGCGACCGTGCCGCAATTCATGGCAGATCTCGACGCGGCGCGGCCGGAAGCGTCGGCGGTGGCGGCGTGCAGCCGCGAGCGCCGCACGCGTGAACTGGCCGCGTTGCTGAACGCTGTCGCTGGTCCACCCCTTTCCGGCACCTGAACCGCTTTCTGTGTTTGCCCATACGCGACGACTCGCCGGCACGGTCGGCATAGGCACTGCGGCCTGGTACGTGGCCAGCCGCGTGCTCGAGACCGCGACGAAGGGAAGGGTGCGCATCGTGAAGTACCGGTTCGTCGCACAGCCCGTGCCCGACTCGCCGGCGGCTTCACCCGAACGCGGCGGGACGATCGAACTGCGCTGGCTGCAGTCGGATGATCCGCTCGTCACTCAAATGCCGCGACCGCCAGCGGTCATCGCGCGGCGGTTCGGCGACGGCGCGCGGTGCCTCGCCGCGGTGAAGTCGGGACGATTGATCGGGTTCCTTTGGTACAAGGAGAACGAGTATCTCGAAGACGAGGTCCGCTGCCGCTACCGGTTCGACGCCGCAACCGCCGTCTGGGACTTCGATGTCTATGTCGATCCCGAGTATCGCCTGGGACGCCTGTTCTCGCGACTGTGGAGCACCGCCCATCGCGACCTTCGCGCGCGGGGCTATCGCTGGACGATCAGCCGTATCTCGGCGTTCAATGCAGCGTCGCTGGCCGCCCATGCGCGCATGGGCGCGCGCACGGTCGCAAGCGCAACCTTTTTTGCGATTGGTCCGCTGCAGGTATCCTTCGCCACGATTGCGCCACGCTTTCACCTGAGTTGGCGCTCGGACCGGTACCCGCTGTACGTGCTGATGCCCTGATGCTCGAACCCCTCGTCGCCGCTTGTTGCGGAGCCGTTGCTGCCGCGTTCGACCGACGGTCGGTTCGGCTGCCCGCGCGTCGATTCCAATGCGGAAATGCCGGCCCGCGCATGGTGAAATCGCGGAGCAAAGACCGCTCCGCCTACCGTCGTAGGCAGCGTCTATTGTTCCGTCCGTAGTTCCGTCCGTATGTGGACTCGCGTCGACCGCCAGATGATGTGCTTCCAGCTCGATGCAGCGCTGCCTGTGCCTGACAGGCGTCTTGTCCGGCAAGGACGGTCTCCCAGAACAACGCGATGAAAGAAACCTTCCTGCTGCACGAACTCGTCCTAAACGCCGCCGAACGGCGCGCGAATCAAGCCGCGTTGAAGTCCGATCAGGGCAACGCGACGTACGAGCGGCTGGCGGGCGACGTGCTGGGCTTTGCCGCCGGCCTTCTGGCGCTCGGTGCAGGCCGCAGCGAACGGGTGGCCGTGTACCTGGAGAAGCGGCACGAAATGGTCGTCACCTGCTTCGGCGCGACTGCCGCCGGTTGCGCATTCGTCCCGATCAATCCGCTGCTCAAGGCCGAGCAGGTCGGCTACATCCTGCGCGACTGCAACGTTCGCGTGCTCGTCACGTCGCCCGAGCGCTACGCGCTGATCGCTTCGACGCTGGAGCAATGCCCGGATCTGCGGCACGTCGTGCTGACGGGCGCACCGCAGGCCGGCGCGTCGCCGCGGCTGCCCGTTCATGCGTGGACGGAGCTGCTGTCCGGGCCGGCGAGATGCGGCCATCGCGTGATCGACAACGACATCGCGGCCATTCTGTACACGTCGGGCAGCACCGGCCGGCCCAAGGGGGTGGTGCTGTCGCA
The DNA here is from genome assembly GCA_046291795.1 of Burkholderiaceae bacterium. Classification (GTDB taxonomy): domain Bacteria; phylum Pseudomonadota; class Gammaproteobacteria; order Burkholderiales; family Burkholderiaceae_F; genus DSNY01. The sequence continues at coordinate 3,973 of JBKBSH010000009.1, forward strand.
CCGGAACATGGTCGTCGGCGCCAAGAGCGTGGCGAGCTACCTGGAGAACAACGCCGACGACGTGCTGCTCGCGGCGCTGCCGCTGTCGTTCGACGCGGGCTTCAGCCAGTTGACGACGGCGTTTCACGTCGGCGCGCGCGTCGTGCTGCTGAACTACCTGCTGCCGAAAGACGTGCTGAAGGCCGTCGTCGCCGAGCGCGTCACCGGGCTCACCGCAGTGCCACCGCTGTGGATCCAGCTCACGCAACTGCAGTGGCCGCCGTCGGTGACCGAGCACTTGCGCTACTTCGCCAACACCGGCGGACGCATGCCGCTCGAGACCTTCAAGCGGCTGCGCGCCGCACTGCCGAAGACCAAGCCTTACCTGATGTACGGATTGACCGAGGCGTTCCGCGCGACGTATCTGCCGCCGGAAGAAGCCGATCGCCGACCCGATTCGATCGGCAAGGCGATCCCGAACGCGGAGATCCTCGTGTTGCGCGAAGACGGCACGCCGTGCGCGCCGAACGAGCCGGGCGAGCTGGTCCAGCGCGGTGCACTCGTCGGCATGGGCTACTGGAACGACCCGGAGAAGACGGCCGAGCGCTATCGCCCGCTGCCCGGCCGCGAAGCGGGTTTCGTGCAGCCCGAGATCGCCGTGTTCTCAGGCGACACGGTGCGGATGGACGAGGAGGGCTTCCTGTACTTCATCGGCCGCCGCGACGAGATGATCAAGACCTCCGGCTATCGCGTCAGCCCGAACGAGCTGGAAGAAGTGATCTACGGCGCGGGGCACGTCGCCGAGTGCGCGGCGTTCGGCGTGGAGCATCCGACGCTCGGGCAGGCGATCGTCGTCGTGGCCACCCCGCCCGACGGCCAGACGCTCGATGCGCAGACGGTGCTCGCGGCCTGCCGCGAACGCCTGCCCGTGTACATGGTGCCCGCGCTCGTCGACGTACGGCCCGGGCCGCTGCCGCGCAATCCCAACGGCAAGATCGACCGCAAGCTGCTGGCCGGCGAGTTCGCCGACCGCTTTCGCGAGGCCGCGCAATGAACGCGCTCAGGCACGCCGCGCTCGAGCGCGCACAGATTGCCGACGGCGAGTTGGTTTTCGGCGGCGTGCGGCTGTCGCAGCTCGCGCAGCGCGTCGGCCGCACACCCTTCTACGCGTACGACCGCGAAGCGCTGCGTGCGCGCGTCGATGCGCTGCGCGCCGCGCTGCCGGAGCGAATCAGCCTGCACTACGCGATGAAGGCCAACCCGATGCCCGCGCTCGTCGCGTACATGACCGCGCTGGTCGACGGCATCGACGTCGCCTCGGCCGGCGAACTGGCCGTCGCGCTCGACGCCGGCGCGGATCCGCGGGAAGTGAGCTTCGCCGGACCCGGCAAGAGCGAAAGCGAACTCGCGCAGGCGGCCGCCGCAGGCATCCTGATCAACTGCGAGTCGATGCGGGAGATCGCGCTGCTCGGCGACATCGCTCGGCGCACCGGGCGGCCGGCGCGCGTGGCGGTGCGCGTCAATCCGGACTTCGAGCTCAAGTCCTCGGGCATGAAGATGGGCGGCGGACCCAAGCAGTTCGGCATCGATGCCGAGCAGGTGCCCGAGGCGCTCGCCGAAATTGCGCGTGAAGAGTTGGCGTTCGAAGGCTTTCACATCTTCTCCGGCTCGCAGAACCTGCGCGCCGAGTCGATCTGCGAGGCGCAAAACAAGGCCTACGAGTTGGCGCTGCGACTGTCCGAGCACGCGCCCGGACCGGTCAAGGTGCTCAATCTGGGCGGCGGGTTCGGCATTCCGTATTTTCCGGGCGAGCGGCCTCTGGAGCTGGAGCCGATCGGTGCCAACCTCGACGCGCTCGTCGAGCGCGTCGGGCGCGAGATGCCGCAGGCCGAACTGGTGATCGAACTGGGTCGGTATCTCGTCGGCGAAGCCGGGATCTACGTGTGCCGTGTGATCGACCGCAAGATCTCGCGCGGCGAAGTGTTTCTCGTTACCGATGGTGGGCTGCATCATCATCTCGCCGCCTCCGGCAACTTCGGCCAGGTCATCCGCAAGAACTACCCGGTTGCGATCGGCACGAAGATGAACGCCACGCGCGAGGTCGCATCGGTCGTCGGCCCGCTGTGCACGCCGCTCGATCTGTTGGCCGACCGGATGGAACTGGCCCGCGCCGACGTGGGCGACCTCGTCGTCGTGTTCCAGTCCGGCGCCTACGGGCGCAGCGCGAGCCCGATCGGGTTTCTCAGTCATCCGACACCGATCGAAGCGCTCGTCTAGGCATTGCGTGCGGCTCACCTCGCACGCCGCGCTTTCTGCGGTCCGTTCACCGCTACGGACTAGCTAGCTGTGGGGATCTGGCGCGCGCTGGCGTGTCCGATAATCCGACGCGTCGTCAAACCCGTCCGGATCGGAGCTTCGGCGGTCCGACGGCCGTTCAGGAGACCGACTTGGTCGGGCGCGGGACCGTCTAACGAAAGCGTCAAGACCTTTCTGGTCCCGATAGGCGACCACGCGCGATTTCAATGGGATGAGCGATTCGAACATGCGTCGAGGCAGAAGGCTGTTGTTCCCAGCTGTCGGGATTTGCGCGGCCGCGCTGGTCGGCGCCTGCAATGGGCTGGGTGAGTCCGAATCGTCGGCGCCCGGACCAGACGCGGTAGCGCCTGCCCCTGTTCCAACGCCTGCGCCTCCACCGGCGCCGCCAGCCCCGCCTCCGCCTGCGCCGCCTTCACCTTCGCCGGCGCCCACCCCGCCGCCGCCGCCTCCGCCTCCGGTTGCGGTCTTGTCGTGGGCGCCGAGCGTCGACACTGACGTTGTCGGATATCGCGTGTACTACGGAACCGCGCCGCGGGCGTACGAGCAGCCGCGCGGCAGCGGTCTCGATGCATCGAGTTCGACCCGCTTCGAGGTGCCGAACCTGCAGCGTGGACAACGCTACTACTTTGCGGTGACGGCGTACGATGCGGCGGGCAACGAAAGTGAGTTCTCGTCGGAAGTTTCGAAGCAGATCCAGTAAAGCGGACGCTGATGATCTACTTTGTGAACGCAGACATGATTCGATCGTTTGTGGTTGGCGCGGCTGTTGCGCTGCTCGCCGGACTCGGGGCGGCGAATGGGGCAGGGGCATCCGCGCTGGGCGACATGGCGGCGCAGATGCGGCCCGGCGAATGGCGCGAGCTGAACCGCGCTGGCGACAGCAGCGGGTTCAACTACGATCTGCTCGTCTCATGCACAGGTTCCGACTGCGCCGACAACATTCTCAACTATGCGGACAAGGCGCTGTGGAACCCGCACACGCGAGAGATCCACTTCCTTGGCCAGGGCCACGGCGGCCGGCTGATGAAGCACATCTCGTACGGCGAGGCGAGCAACCGGTGGGTGCTGGAGTCGAAGCCGTACTGGGACTGCTCACCGTCGCCGACTTGTTACAGCATCGTGCACGGTTACGAGCACAGCGCGATCGACCCGGTGACAGGCAACATCTACGCGAGGAAGTTCAACTCGACTCAGGTGTTCAAGTGGACACGCGCGACGAAGACATGGAGCGAACTTCCGTCGGGTCCGAATCCTGCGGTTGCGGTGGCGCTCGAGTACTTTCCGGAGGCCGGTGGCTTGCTGCTTGTAGGAGGGGGTGAGGTTCACCTGTACCGCGAATCGACGCGGACCTGGGTGCTACTCGCGCAAGGATTGTCGATGGGTCCGTACGGCAGCGTCGCCTCGTACAACCCGGTGCACAAGGTCGCGATCGTCGGCGGTGGCAACGGCAGCACGCGCTTGTATCGGGTTGACTCGGCCGGCAGGGTCGCCGCGATAGCGAATGCGCCCGTCGTCGTCGGCATACAGTCATCGGTGTTTACTGTCGATCCGGTGTCCGGCAAGCATCTGCTTTTCGGCTCCGGCGGCGGCTTCTTCGAGTATGACGTCGTCGCGAACACGTGGTCGGCGGCCAACGCAGCCGGTGTCGCCATGTTCGCCTCCGGGGGGAACCGCATCTTGTTCCGTTCTGCGGTTCCGATCGGAACGTATGGCGTCATCGGTTTTTTGACGTTGACCGGCTCCGATGCCCGCGTGTATCTGTATCGGCACGCCCCAGGAGCCGCGCCTCCCCCTCTTGACACAACACCTCCGTCTCCCCCAGGCAACCTAACCGTCCAGTAGGTGCTGGGTGGCAGCGCCGTTCTTGGCGCGGGCGGGCACGTTCGTCTGTGACACGGGGCGGAACAAGCGGAAAGTCCGTTGCATGCCTAACTAGCAGTCCAGACCATTCAACGTGTTCGTGCCATCGCGGCGCAGGTTCCTTTCTGCTGCGTCGGCTAGCGTCGGTGCCCTTGTCGCAGGTTGTGGCGGATCGGAAAGCGCGCTATTCGCGTCGCCAGCACCGCCACCGCCGCCGCCACCGCCGCCGCCGCCACCACCACCGCCGCCACCACCGCCACCACCGCCACCGCCGCCACCACCGCCACCACCGCCGCCGACAAACGCGGAACCAACTTTTTACCTGGCTGACGGGTCGAGGGTGGCTAATCTGCCAGTGACACTTGGGTGGCCCCTGCCCGAGGGCGCGATTGGACAGACGGCAGGGCTCATCGTGCAGAAAGCCGACGGGACGCCATTGCCGACTCAATGGAACCCGTTGGCCAACTGGAAAACCGATGGGTCGGTCTTGCATGGCGCGCTCACTTTTCTGACGCCGGATGCCGGCGACAACTCCGGGAATTACCGAGTCGTTGCCGGCGCACCCGTGACGGGCAACCCGGTCACGAAAGCGGAGCTAACGAAGACCGCATTTGATGCGGTCGTCGCATGCAACATCGCCGGTACGGTGTACAGCTTGTCCGCGAAGAACCTGCTCGATGGCACGGTGACACCGCGCCGTGACTACACGCACATTTCCGGGCCGATCATGTCGGAGTTCTGCGTGGGCGGGCCGCTGCGGCTCAACGGCACCGGCGCGCCGCACCCGTACTTGACAGCCTGGTTCAACGTCCGCGCCTACAAGGTCGGGGGCGTCGTCGCACGCGCGTACGTCGTGTGCGTGCTGGAGAACACAGGCGCGCGCGTCGAGACGTTCGATGTGACGGCGAACGTGACAATCTCGATCGCAGGCGCGACGGTATACACGAGTAACGGCTTCGTCATCCGGGCGGATCGACGTTACCCGCAGCGACTCTGGTGGCCGAACGATCCGCAGACCTGGGTACGTCACAACCGTGGGTATCTGGCGTCGACGAAGCTCGTGCCGGAATACGCTGACATCACGATCGACTCATCGTGGCTTGCGTCGATGCCACAGTCGATCGACTGGGGCGGTGTAGGCGAGCTTGACCCGGCGATGGCTTCGGGCGGTAGCAAGCGAGAACTTGCGCCGCTCGACGGTTGGACGGCGGCCTACCTGATCTCGGGCGACCGCCGCGCGTTCAACGCGATGCGCGCCCACAACGATGCCTATCACTGGCTGGGAACGACGATCCGCGACGTGGCATGGAACTACCGGGACGAGAACACGGGCTACCCGATCAACCTGCAGGCTAACCCGGCGATGACAGCCGTCACTTGGGACTCGTCATCCGCCAACCCCATCAAACATCGATCGAAGTCGCAAGGGGCCGTCTACACGGATCTCGCACACATGCCGTGCTCGGGCTATGTGCCTTATCTGCTGACGGCGGAGTTCGATGAACTCGAGCAGACGCAGTTCCACGGCATTCACCCATGGATGAACTGGGCGCCTGGCGGCGGTACCGGCTGGCCGCGACCATGGAGCAGCGGTGGCAACGTGCGGGATCACGCCTGGGGTTTTCGCAACGTGGCGAATGCGGCAGTCGTCACGCCGAACGCTCACCCGCTGAAGGCCGTGCTCGACGCGCTCTGCACTCGCGCGTTGAGTCAGATGGAGACCAACATCAAACCGTTCGACGGCGCCGGCAACACGGGGTTGTTCCTGAACACCGGCGAGTACACGCACGTCATCTACTCGCCGCCTGATACGCCGAACCCGAACGACACCGGCACGCGGACGGGCGTGTCAATGTGGATGGACGACTGGGTGACGTGGGCGATCGCGTGGGCGGCCGAGCGGGGGTACGTCAACACCAAACTGCTGAACTGGAAGGCACAGTCCGTTATCAGGCGCTTCGTCGGTTCGAACTGGTGCTGGGCCTATACGCCGTATGCACTGGGTGTCCGCGACAACGATAGCGGCGCGCTGTACTCCAACTGGAGCATGCTGTGGTCGAAGAACTATCCCGGAGCTGGCACCTGTCCGCCCTTCGGCGGCCAGGTGCAGAGCGGCAACGATGTGCGCGGCGACGATTACTTCGTTCAGATCGGTCCGGCGCTGGCGACGGTGGCGTCGCTAGGCCTTCCAGATGCCGCTGCCGCCTGGGATATCTACTCGTCGCGCACAAGGCCAGTACAGGATCCAAACTGGCTCAAGGAGAAGCATCCTCAGTGGTGGATCGTCAAGCGCAGCGTCTGATGACGCGGCCTTGCAGGGACCGTTCTACGAATATGAGCCGCCTCGCACTGTCGAAGTTGTTTGTCGCTGCCGCCAGCAGCGCGATCATGTCGTGCTCCGGAAGTGTGGACGGCGAAGCGCCTGTGGCCTCGACGCCTGCGCCGAGCCCCACACCTACACCTCCCCCCGCCGCACCGTCGCCGTCGCCCGCTCCTCCGCCGGCAGGCAGCGCCGATTTCGCGACCCGTTGCGCGCAGCCCGGAGTGGTCAAGTGCGTCGGCTTCGATGACGTGGCTACGATCGCCGGAAAGTGGGGTGACCCGTCGGGGATCACCGTCGGCGACTCGAGCGCGCCCACCATCGATGCGACCGTCAAGGCTTCGGGTGCGGGTTCGCTGAAGTTTACGATTCCGTCGAACTCCGGCTCGGATAGTTCGGGTACGTTCTTCACCAATTTCGCGAGCGACCTGTCGGTTCAGTTCGGCGGCGACGAGGAGTTCTACGTTCAGTGGCGCCAGCGATTCAGCCCCGAGCTGATCGCCACGAAGTACCAAGGGGCTGGCGGCTTCAAGCAGATCATTGTTGGCACCGGCGACCAGCCCGGCAAGGTGTACTCATCGTGCTCGGATCTTGAAGTGGTGATGTTTAACTACGAGCAGGAGGGGTTCCCCGCGATGTACAACTCCTGCTCCGGGTCGAAGTCGCACGACCCCTACGACGGCTTCTACCAGCCGTTCGGAGCGTATGACTTCAAGCTTCAGAACGGCCGGCCGTCGCCTTACTGCCTGTATTCGCAGGGAAACACGTCGCCGAAGTCGTACTTTGCGCCGCAAGGCAACTGCTTTGGCTACGTCGCGAACGAATGGATGACTTTTCAATTGCGAATCAAGCTCGGGCCGCGCGTGGGCGATGAGTTTGTCGGTAGTCAGGTCACTTTGTGGGTGGCTCGCGAGGGGCAGCCCTCCCAACTGGTCATCGACTGGGGGCCGTACAATCTAACCGCTGGTCCGCAGAGCGAGAACCAGCGATTCGGGAAACTCTGGCTGTTGCCATACAACACGGGAAAGAGTCCGGCGCAGTCGCATCCCACGGCCTATACGTGGTATGACGAACTCATTGTTTCGCGCGTCAAGATTCCCGACCCTCGATAGCCCGCTTACGCGGCGTAGGCGCTGCGGGCGCGCAGTAGAACGGCACCCTCGGCAAGAGGCAGACAAGCGGTCAGGCGGTCCTCAAGAACCAGAGATTGCCATCGTACGACGGGCAGTAGACTACCCCGCCGAGCCCGGGCGCGTAAAGGAATCGCCGATAGACTTCGTTGATCGACGGGGGGATCGACGCGCCGCCCGATGTAGGCAGGACGTCTACGCGGAATGATTGGGCATCAATGCGGTACACCGTTGCTCCCGCGCTGCCCCGACGCAGCAGGTAGGCGTCAAGCGTCGGCTCGTAGATCAAGCCATTACCATTCCCGGAAACCGCGCCGGCGTTCGTACCGGTGAAGGTGATCGCCTGGACAGTGTTCGACGCGATGTCGTAGGAAAATCGGTCGTCGTTCGTGCCGCCGACTACCAGCACCCGGTTACGTCGGCTGTCGAACGCCGACGCCGACTCGAAACCGTAGATCGGCGTTCCTGTCAGGAGCCGTGTCCATGTATTCGTTGCGCTGTTCCAGCGCAGCACGGACCAGTAGGCGAACGCATACACATCGCCGGAACTCTTCTGCTCGACAATGGCGGCCCCAAAGTCAGCCGACAGTTCCGATGGCGGATCCGCGAACGTCCGCGCCGGATCCCACTCGTTGGTAGAGATATCGAACCCGTCGCTGGCACTGAATTGCCAGCCGTCCCCGTATCTCGAACCGACGAAGATCATTACACGGTTGCGGAACTCGTTGCAGACCGACCCGTAGTAGGAATGACGTGAAGTCGGGCGCCCGTCCGCGTAGTGCGAACTGTTTGCGCGGATTTGGCTGACCGGTGTTGACGCCCGCCGTTCCGCCCACGCGGGCGCATCGTCCGAGAGCCGGATGCTGTTCACCTCGTTCCCGGCATAGTCGTTGTGCCCGCCGTTCGCCGCAGAGTAGAGAGTGGAATCGCGGGTGTCGATGGCAAATCCGCACCAAGCGATGACCTTTGACTCGGGTCCCGTCGTGGCAAGGGTCGGGAACGTCTTTACCGAAATAGGCGCGCTCGCTAGCGCGCTGCCCGGCACTTGACGCCATTCGCCGACAGCCATGCCACGTCGCCAAACTGGCAAGGTGCCGTCGTTGGGCGGCTGAGAAGGGGGCGGCGCCGGGGCAGGGTCGGGCGGCGGCGCTGGCGCGGGGACGACGGGCGGCGGAGCTTCGTTGCCGCCACCGCCACAACTAGCCATCGAGAGCAGCCCGACAGCTGTCGCGGATGTCTTCAGGAAAGTCCTGCGCTTCATGGAATTCCTGGATTCGTTCCCGGGTTGTGAAAGGGGCTTGCCGGTGAGCCCGAAATGAACGCGTGTCGCGCGAGCGACCCTCACTCGCGGTGTTCGAAGCCAAGCGGCTCAACAGTGCGCCGCCAAGCAGACCAAGGCACGCCGCCAAGCGGATCCACGTAGCCGATTATCGGCGCGACCCGTTGGGCGGCAACCCCGACTTTGGGGTAGTCCGTGTTATTGGTCGAGGCGTGACGCGCACTCGGCCAACGGACTAGCCCCATGATGTGAACGCGGCTCACGCCGTGCGGGCCATAATGCAATGGGAGGCGTAACCTGTGCCTGACCTGAACGTGATGCGAAGCAGAGTGAAGAAGACGAACACGCGAGTCGCTTCTTTGAGCGGGGTGAAAGGGATACCGTGATGCATCGGATCGGTCTCCGACCTGGAACGCTCTTGGCGATCGTCGGCGCGGTGAGTTTGATTTCGTGCGTGCTCGACGAACGTCGCCCGATCGTCACTCTCGTCGCTCAACCGCCAACGGTCGCCAGCAACGGATCGTCCACCCTCCGCTGGAACTCGGACCGTGCGAAGTCTTGCGTTGCGTCCGGCGCATGGTCCGGAAGCAAACCTCCGTCGGGCTCCGAATCCGTTGGACCGATCACGTCGGCGCGCGGCTTCTCGCTCACTTGCACCAATCGTGGCGGCGCGGAAACCAAGTCGGTCACGATCAACGTCGAGACGGCACCGCCGCCCGCGGCTCCGTCCGTATCACTCAACGCGAGCCCGACCAGCGTCCCCAGCGGTGCGGCTGCGACGCTGACGTGGGCGTCGAACGACGCCACCTCGTGTCTTGCGTCGGGCGCGTGGTCGGGCGTCAAGGCGACCGCCGGCTCCGAGACGACGGGGCCGTTGACGGCGAGCAGCACGTTTTCGCTTTCGTGTAGCGGCGTTGGTGGAACCGCTTCAGAGTCAGTCACGGTCGTGGTGCAGAGTGCACCGCCGCCGCCGCCGGCGCCTACGGTATCGCTCAGTGCAGATCCGACGAGCGTCGCCAGCGGCGGCGCCGCGACATTGACCTGGTCGTCGACGAACGCAGCCTCGTGTGCAGGGTCAGGTGCGTGGTCCGGGCCGAAACCGTTGTCGGGGTCCCAGTCGACCGGACCGCTGACGGCCAGCGGCGCGTTCTCCCTTTCGTGCACAGGGGCCGGTGGCACAGTGACGCGGACGGTAACGGTCAATGTGAGCGCACCTCCGGCTCCGGCACCGACTTTGGTATTCGCCGCCAATCCCGGCACCGTTCAAAGCGGAAGCGCGGCGACGCTAAGCTGGACGGCGACCAACGCCACAATGTGCAACGCCTCGGGCGCGTGGAGCGGCTCGAAGCCGACGACGGGTTCGGAGTCGACGGGCGCACTCGGTTCGAATGCCAGCTTTTCGCTGACGTGTACCGGGGCAGGCGGCGCGGTGACGAAGTCCGTGACGGTTATCGTGAACCCGCCAACGGCGCCCACGGTATCGCTGACCGCAAGCCCACTGAACGTCGCCACCGGTGGCAGTTCGACGCTCACGTGGTCCGCATCGAACGCCAGCGGTTGTGTAGCCGCTGCCGATCCTGCCAACGCCGCCTGGTCCGGAACCAAAGCGACGTCGGGAAGCCTTGGCACCGGACCGTTGACGGCGGCGAACAACACGTTCTCGCTGACGTGCACGGGCGCCGGGGGAAGCGCGAGTCAATCCGTCATCGTGACGGTTGGCGCGACCTCGGCGCAGACAGGTCTCGACTTTCCGGGCAACGCCGGGGTGACTAACACGATGCGATTCCGTTTCCTCAACCCGTTGCCGATCTATCCTGCAACCTACATTTGGCGCGCCTATCCAAGACGCCAATCCGGCTATTACACGACGTTCTTTTGGGGCAACGACGACGGACAGAACAACTTGAACACGTTCCTGTGGGTTCCCGGTGGAGGGGCCGACAGCTACTACGGCGCGCATCCGTACCCGAACCCGGCGCCCAGCGGCACGAACCACGACTGGGAGATCGCGGTCGAGCAGAACGATTTCGTCAATGGCCGCGTCGTCTACGATCGGTGGTACACGCAAGCACTCGTGGTGTGGGCGGATGCCAGCGGCAACAAGCATCACGAGTTCTACTGGGATCTGCCGAACACCGACGCGAGCCATCGCGTCGTGCGCGTGTCCGACCCGAGCTGGGGCAACCGCAGACCGCCTGTACCGGCGCTTACGTGGGGCGACGCACCTTGGGCGCCCGGTCAAGAGGTCTTCAATGGTGTGCTGCGTGGCATCCAGATCTATTCGGCCAACCTGTCGATCACAGACATCCTGGCCGAGGCGAGTGCTCCGCTGTCCACCGCGGCGGGTGCAGCGAACGTCTGGTACCTGAACCTCAATCCCAGACCGGACGACATATCCGACAAGTCCGGACGCGGCAACCATCCGGCTTGGGTCGGTAGCGAGCGTCCGCGACTTTGGACCGGCCCCTGATCGATCGCTGCGCTCCGGCAGGCCGTCGCCTGCGCGTCGCTTTTCGGTTTCCGTGAGCGCTGCCGCAGGCTACACTGCGCGCCGCGGTGCGAATGGCCTTTGACGCCGCCGCACTTGATCCTGGCACCGCCCCACCAGCTCGCTCGCTGAAGCGAGCCGCTTTGCGTATTGCCTTCCGTCTCGCCGGAGTCCCGCCGCTTGAGTTCGACACGAAACGGGAACCTGCTGCACCGACCGATCACCCGAAACGGGCCGGAGCGTCGCCACGAATCATTCAGCACAACCTCTGCGGCCAGCGCGCCAACCCTGCGCGCCGGTTCACGGTGAAGCGAATGTCGACCGAAATCGTGCGCGGAATGACGCATGGCGCTGCGTGGATGGTTCTTTTCAAGGCAATTGATCGCCCGCTCGGCCTGATCAGCACCTTCATTCTTGCCCGGTTGTTGCTGCCAGCGGACTTCGGCATTGTCGCCATGGCGATGTCGGTCATCGCGGTGATCGAGCTGGCGACGTCGTTCAGCTTCGACGCTGCGCTGGTACAAAGACCGAAGCTTCGGCGCGAGCACTACGACTCGGCGTGGACGCTGAACGTTCTCGTCGCCGTAGGCTGTGCGGCCGCGACGATCGCACTGGCGCCGGTGGCGGCATCGTATTACGCGGAACCACGACTGATGGCCGTGATGGGGACGCTCGCGGTGGGCTGGCTCGCATGGGGTTTCGAAAATGTCGGCGTGGTGGACTTTCGTCGGGAACTGAACTTTCGTCGTGAGTTCTGGTTTCTCGCCTCCAAGCGTCTGATTTCGTTCGCCGTCACCGTTGCGGCCGCTCTGGCGTTTCGTTCCTACTGGGCGCTGGTGGTCGGCATGGTCTCGGGACGCATCGTCGGCGTGCTGCTCAGCTATGCGATGCATCCGTTCCGGCCGCGGCCAAGCCTCGCGGCAAGTCGCGAGCTGTTTTCGTTCTCCGGATGGATGCTCGCGACGAACCTTCTTGGCGCGGCGGTCTCGCGGCTGCCGCACTTCGTGCTCGGCCGCAGCTTCGGCGCGCAGGCGCTGGGTGCATATACGGTTGGCGCCGAATTCGCGCAGATCGCCAACAGCGAGCTGGCAGCACCCATCAATCGCGCGCTGTTTCCCGGTTTTTCACGGCTTGCCGATCGGCCAGACGAGTTTCGCCGCGCGTGCGTCGGCGCCACTGCCGTCATGATGCTGATCGTTCTGCCGGCCAGCGTGGGGATCGCCGCGGTCGCCGAGCCGCTGGTGCGTGTGCTGCTCGGCGAAAGGTGGAGCGCCGCGGTGCCGGTCATTCAGGTCCTGGCCATCTCCGGTGCGCTGTCGTCGGTCGTCTCGAACAACACGTCGGCCTATCTCGCGATCGGCCGGCCGCACCTGGTCACGGCCATTCTGTTGTGTCGGCTCATTGTCATGGTGCCGGCACTATACGTCGCGGCTGGGCGCGGCCAGTTCATTGCGATCGCGTACGCCGAAATGATCGCGGTCGTCGTCAGTTTGCTGTTCAGCTATCCGGTTCTGCTGCGCCAACTCAAGCTATCGCCTCGGGACTACCTAGCCGCACTGTGGCGGCCGCTTTGCGCAAGCATCGTGATGGGGCTGACCGTGCACGCTGCGATGGTCTGGATCGGAACCGACGGTTCGGCTCTCGGCGCGCTGAAGCAGCTCGCGGCGGGCGTGCCGTTGGGCATTGTGCTATATGTTTCGCTCGTGTTTGGCCTGTGGGTTTCTTCGCGACGGCCCGAAAGCGCCGAGTCACTCATCGCCAGGCGCGCCTACGCGGCTTGGCGCTCCTTCACCGCTCGGTCGCGGTAGGGCGCAGATGCGGGACCGTACGGCGCACGACGCCTCCGCGCGATCTACGCCGGTGCCGCAGCTCGCAGCCGATGAGCCTCGAGAATCATCGAAAAGATCGCGCGGTACTGGTTTTCCAGCGCGTCGACGTAGCCGTCGTCGGCTTTCGTGATCCGCGCGGTCGCCTCGATCCGACTCTGCTCGAGTTCGTGAAAGCGATCGATGAGACCGGTCACGCTCAGATCGTCGAAGTCGATCGCGTAGCGTTCCTGCCCCATCTCGCGCATCAGGTCACGCGTCTTGCGGTAGTAGCAGATGGCGAGCACCGGCCGGCGCGCGTGCAGCGACAGCAGGGCGCCGTGAAACCGCGTGGCAACGACAATGTCTGCGCCGCGAATCACATTGACCATCTCGTCGACCGTGCGCGGGTGCCGGACCAGATCGGACTGTACTAGCCGCGACGCCGACGCGGGACGCATCGCCCGCACGATGTCTAGTGCGACGTTAATGTCCTTG